>CANMFV010000150.1 GCA_947496835.1 Flavobacteriales bacterium
AAAAAAATAGAAGTTAATACACTCCCCATTCAAATGGTGCATGCGCCAGGGGGAACATGGTATGATTTAAAGTCTGGAATGGTCTTAAAGTCAGTGAAAAGCAGCGAATTAACCTATATACCAGATTCCAAGTTGAAGGAATTTGAAAATGCACATCCATCCACAATGAAAAAAGATCAGAAATTCTTTATCGGTGGAGATTTGTCCTCGATTCCAGTTTTGGTAAAAGGTGGTTCTTTCGTTCCGATGTCGCCAATCATTCAAACTACAGAGTCCTATTCAGATTTAAATGTAACCATTCATTACTATGATGCACAAGAATTAAGTGAAAGCAAGGGAGTGTGGTACGAAGACGATGGTTTGACCAATGAAGCATACGAAAAAGGCATGTTTAAATTATTAGACATGAACATGATTCAGAATAAGAAGAAGACTAAATTGACCTTTCAGCCAACTTACGGTTCCAATATGAGTCAACATTCCTTTAAATACCATGTATTGGTTCATTCGTCGCGAATCCCTAAAAGTATTTCAGTGAATGGCGAGAAAATGAAATTCGAAGTTGTTGACCAAAAAATCATGCTACAGATGCATTTAACAGAGAAAGTTCAAAACATTCAATTGAATTGGTGATAAAAAATCTATGTGTCAACTTGACATTAAGGAAAATAAAAAATATATTTGACTCTCTAAAACAAGAACTTAAAAATAAAATTACTTCTATGATTCAAAAAATTACACGAAATTTTGCTGTTTTCGCGAGTTTCATGTTGATTTCTATCGTTTCTTTTGCTCAGAGTGCAAGTGTTAAAGGAATGGTGAAGGATGCTGAAGGAAACGCATTAAACAACGCATCAATAACAGTTGAAGGCAAGGCTAAAGGCGCAATGTCCAATGATAAAGGTTTCTACGAAATCAAAGGATTAGCAGCTGGAAGCTACACCTTGATTTTCCGTTTCATGGGAATGGAGACGTTAAAAGAAACAGTTGTTTTACAAGAAAACCAGTCATTCGTTAAAGACATTACGCTGCAATCCAAAGCAAAGGAAGAGGATGAAGTAGTTGTAATTGGTTACGGTACGTCAAGAACGAAAGATCTCACAGGTGCCGCTACGGTTATTAATGAGAAAAACTTCGTTCAAGGTTCATTATCAACCCCGGAGCAATTAATCATGGGTAAAGTTGCTGGATTAAAAGTTACATCGAACGATGGAGCTCCAGGTTCTGGTAGTACGTTGCGTTTACGCGGTGGAACATCCATTAATGCAAGTAATGATCCGTTAATCGTTGTAGATGGAGTTCCTTTAGATAATGGAGGAATTGCAGGTGTAGCTAATCCATTGTCATTGATCAATCCAAATGACATCGCTTCTTTCGTAGTTCTAAAAGATGCCTCAGCAACGGCAGTTTACGGTTCACGCGCTGCAAATGGTGTAATAATCATTACAACCAAAAGAGGAGAAAGTGGTAAAGGAGCACCATTGAAAATTGTTTTGGATACGAAAATTTCTCAATCAACAATTGCGAAATATGCAGATGTTTTGAGTGGAGATTCTTTACGTTCATTGGTAAATTCAAAAGGAACAATTGATCAAAAAGCACTATTAGGAGATGCAAGTACCGATTGGCAAAAACAGGTTTTTCGCAATGCTCTTGTCTTAGACAACAACTTATCGATTACTGGTGGAATTAAGAACTTCCCGTACCGCTTGTCTATTGGGAATAGAAATGAAAATGGAATTTTAAAAAGAGATCAATTTAGTCGTACTTCATTAGGTATAAACGTGAATCCATCCTTTTTTAAAAACACCTTATTGCTTGAATCAAACATCAAGTACATTCAAACAAATTCCTTCTTTGCCAATCGAGGTGCATTAGGAGCAGCTTATTTTGATCCAACGCAACCCGTTTATTCTTCCAGTGAAAATTATGGAGGATATTTCGAATGGGTAGATAACAACAAGCCAAATACCCTTTCTGCAAGAAATCCACTTGGTCTTATCAACCAAACGGAAGATGTTTCTAGAGTAAACCGTGCAATTGCAAATGCGAAACTAACGTATAGTCTTCCTTTTTTAGAAGGATTGAAAGCAATCGTGAATGTGGGTGGTGACTTCTCTGAAGGAACTGGAAGTGTTACGACTGACTCTAACTCTGCTGCGGGATATTTTACAAATGGACGCTATTCGGAATACCTTTCAAGAAAAGAAAATAAGTTAATCGAATCGTATGCAAATTACAATTCTGGAGAGAAATTCGGTGACCACGTCGTTGACGTAACTGCTGGTTATTCATACCAAGATTGGATGAATCGTGGACCAAATAATCCTGCTTACAATCAAGCACAAGATTCTATCGTTGAGGCAGCTTCTAGTCCATTTCCAAATTATTCAAAAAATGTATTGCTATCGTACTACGCACGGGCAATCTACAGTTTTAAAGGAAAATATATACTGAACGCTTCTTTACGTCGTGATGGTTCCTCACGCTTTAGCCCAGAGCAACGTTGGGGATTATTCCCTGCTGTTTCGGGTGCATGGATCATTTCAGATGAGAATTTCTTAAAAGACTCTAAAGTCGTTAACATGTTGAAAATACGCGCTGGCTGGGGTGTGACAGGACAACAAGACGGAATTGGTGACTATTCTTACATCGGAAATTATTTCTTAGGAGCAACCACTGCACAATATGCATTCGGAGGACAATACTACCAAGTTTTACGACCGGCTGGATTCGATGCAAACTTGAAATGGGAAACAACTGCTAGTTACAATGTAGGATTAGATTTTGGATTCAAAAATGACCGTATCTCTGGAAGCATAGATGTTTATCGTAAAGAAACAAGTGATTTATTGGCAACAGTTCCAGTTCCTGCAGGAACAAACTTCACGAACAATATTTTGACAAACGTAGGTGGAATGAGAAACCAGGGGATTGAAGTTAGTTTAAATGCAGGTGTAATCGCGAAGAAAAACTTGCGTTTAGATTGGACAATCAACGCGACCTATAACGAAAACACAGTGACGCAGCTTTCACGCGTGGCTGACCCTAAATCACCAGGTGTTTTGGTTGGTGGAATCGGTGGTGGAATTGGTAACACGATTCAAGTTCACCAAGTAGGTTATGCAACATTTACTTATTTCGTTTTAGATCAACAGTATGATACTGATGGATCAATGATTCAGGTCGGTGAGCAAGCTTCAATTGACATTAATAACGATAATGTAGTTAACACTGCCGATAAATGGAAAGATATCCACGCATTTAAGGATGTTAATGGAGATGGAATTATTAACGTGGATGATCGTTATTATGCTGGACAAGCTGCACCAAAAGTGTTTCTAGGAACAGCACTTAATTTCACCTATAAAAAATGGTTCGCTGGATTCTCTATGAGAAGTGAATTAGGAGCAACCATTTACAATAATTTACATTCAAATAATGCAACGTTCCAAACAATAGATGGAACGAAAGATTACTTGAACAACATCAGTTCATTGTATTATCAGGATCAGGTTCAAAAGATAACAAATAATCAATTATTGTCTGACCACTACCTTGAAAAAGCAAACTTCTTACGTATGGACTTTGTAAACATTGGATACCGTTTCGGGAAATTAAAGTTTACAGATAATAAACTTGGATTAAATGCGAGCTTTACTGTTCAGAATGTATTTGTACTTACGAATTACTTAGGACAAGATCCGGAAGTAAATGGTGGTATTGACAACAATTTCTATCCTCGTCCAAGAATGTATTCGTTGAATTTGACATTTGACTTCTAAAATTGATAACTATGAAAAAGATAATCGCTTTTACTTTTATTACGGTCTCCTTGTTATTGGTGTCATGTAATAAACAATTGGATCAAACACCTAAATACGGATTAAATGCTGAAGCTGTTTACAGCGATCCAGATCAATACATTCACGTTATGGCGAAATTGTATTCTGGAATGTCCATGACTGGAAATCAAGGTCCAGCTGGTTTAGCGGATATCGCTGGAATTGATGAAGGATTCTCAGCTTACATTCGTG
>CANMFV010000151.1 GCA_947496835.1 Flavobacteriales bacterium
ATTAACCAAACGAAATAAGGGAATAAGCACCAAGACTGGGGCGTAGAAATCGAATAACCCATTTGACGATTTAAACGAATCAAGGTAAGGATTAATGCTATTAATATGGGAAATGCAAGCCAAGTCCAATGCAAATAGAAAAAAACAGGATTCCATAATACATTCAATATCAAATGTGTCAAATACGTATTTCGTTGCTTTTTTTCACCTAAAACGAATTTAGCACCTGTCGCCAAATAAATCGAAAAGCACAGCATGATGATTGTCCAAGCGATGCCAAAAACAAATCCTGGTGGAGTCCATGGTGCTTGATTTAAACCCTGATACCATAAATTCTCTATTGGACTTTCACCCATTAACACTCCTCCGAGTGCCAATGCTCCAAAATTCAGTACTAAAAAAAGAAGGCTTATTCCTAGTTTTTTCATTCGAGAAGGATTCCCTTGTGTCCTAAAAGCTCAATCATTTTGAAGTCTTCTTGTTTAATACTTCCAGGTAAAAAGAGAAAGCGTTTATCATACATCACATCGTCTATCCAGAAGCTCACCCAAAACTCATTTGTTAAATGGAATAATTCTGGCATGATTGGTTCGATTCGCGCCGCTTCATTTGGTAGCATTAATTCAATACCTCTTCTCAGCGTGGATGTTTTTACTTGCTCTCCTGTGTTTGGATTTTCACCATACCCAGTAGAAGCGACGATAATTCCTTCTATGATATCATCGCGAAGATTGATTAGGTAAACGATGTATTCCTTCTCATTATTTTCCAAGGGGATTTCTACTAAGGCGATGGATACATTTTCCACCTTTGGTCCTTTTAATTCTTCTCTCATACTAACGATTATTTTCAAATTCGAAACCAAATATACTAGCCATATGATTTGTCAACTTTTCTTTTACTTCCATCATTGAAATTTTTCTCCCGAGTTCTTTCTCTAATGATGTTACGGCTTTGTCGTCGATGCCACAAGGTACAATGTGTTGGAAATAACTCAAATCCGAATTGATATTGAATCCAATTCCATGCATGGTTATCCACCTTGAGCATTTAACACCCATGGCACAAATCTTACGGGCCTTAGGTGTATTTGGTTCCATCCAAACACCGGTTAATCCTTCATAACGATCCGCCTGTAACCCATACTCCTTCAATGTCAATATCACCGCTTCTTCTAGAAACCTCAAGTATTTATGAATATCTGTGAAAAACTGCTCTAAATCAATGATGGGATACATTACCAGTTGACCTGGACCATGATAAGTAATGTCTCCACCCCTGTTGATTTTATAATAAGTTGCTGAAACCTCCGACAATTGGTTATCATCTAGCAATAAGTGATCTTGTTTTCCGCTTTTCCCTAGTGTATATACGTGAGGATGTTCACAGAAAAGCAGGTGATTTACGGGTAAATTATCGGAATTATTAATGCGATTTGAAACTTTTAAATCAACAGATTCCTTCAACAAGGACTCTTGTAAGTCCCATGCTTCTTTGTAATCAATGACTCCAAGGTCCTGAACTTGAACCAGCGGTGTTTCCATTAAAATTTAGCCAATTCGCTTTTCAGGTAATCAATGATGTCAATATCCATGATGTCTGCACCATTCAAATCACATAAGTAAAATGAAGCCCAGTCAACAATGTGAATTAAATACAAAGATCTTTCAATTAAATTATCTCCTTTGGTATGCAGGGTGAATACTTTTCCGCATTTCTTTTCTACTGCGGCCATGGTAATTTCCATGCGCTTCTGATTTCTTGGATGTAAATCTCCTGTACTGAAAAAGACTGGTGCAAAACGTGCGTCTCCTCCACTCCATCCAACAAGTTCGTTGTGGTTCATTTCAGGAATGGTATGGTGCCATCCGAGGTGTTTTGCATTCTCGTTAAATTGTTGACGAGCGCGTGTAATCACCCCTTCATATTTCGTCTCTGCGTAATAAACTCCTACTTTCCCAAACAAGTGTGCTGCTAAATCTTTCCCAATTGCTTGAATTGCTTCGAGTTCATTCGTAAGTACAACTGCAGATCTGTTCATTGATTCAACATGTGCAGCTGAAGTAAATCCTAATTCTGCAAAAATATGTACTAATTGAACGACAGAGAATGCTAATGCACTACGTGGAGGATTACCTCCAGGAACGATCACACAATCATATCCGTTTGTTTCACAAAAAGAAGCAAGATAACCACCACTCGTAATTCCGATGATATTAGCACCTTTTGCATGTGCTTCGTTGATGCTCATTGTCGTTTCTTCTGTGTTACCAGAATAAGATGATCCAATAACTAATGTGTTTTTCCCTACAAATGCCGGAAGAACGTATTCGTTACTTACAACAACTGGTATTTGAATCTCTCCTTGAATCCAATTCGAAACGATTTTTGCTCCGATTCCAGAGCCACCTAAACCGCAAATCACAACATTGTGAATGTCATTTTTAGGTTTATTAATTGTGCTTGCCTTTGCAATTGCTATCGCGTCTATAATATTCTGTGGAAATGCTTCTATTAACTTTTTCATTCTATTAATTTTCAAGTACAAAGTTACAAGAATGATTTAATCTTTTGTTGTAAAAATCATGTTACCTCAATGTGGTTACATGACCAACCAAAACCCTTGTTGAACCTAAATTATCCGTGTACCTAATTTTCCAATTATAAACCCCAAGTTGTACATCCTTGTTGTCTTTGTGTCTACCGTTCCATCCTTCGGATACAACATCTGTTTCCCATACCAATTGTCCCCATCGGTTGTAGATCTCGAATTGGTAACTTTTCATGATGTCCGCATTCGAGAATACCGGCAAGAATACATCATTGATGTTGTCTCCATTGATGGTCAATGTGTTTGGCACATAAACATTTAGTAATTCCACCAAACTAAACTCATAAGACGCTGTATCTACGCAGCCATTGGTATCCACGATCGTTAAGGTAACCTCGTAACTCGCGGCTTGCTGATCTGGGTAATAATGAACCGGATTTTCTAACGTTGAGTTTGGACTTCCATCGCCAAATGTCCAGAAATAATCTGTGATATCTCCATCAGATGTATTGATTAATTCCAACTGTCCTGTGTAATAGTCAATGCCTTGCGTACTTGCTGCAAAGCTAGCATCAGGTCCTGAAACAACGCATACCAAACTGTCCATACTCATCGTATCAGCACAGCCAGCTGCATTTGAAACAATTAAACTAATGTTATAACAGCCCGGTTGGGTAAACGTCGTGATCCCATTTTGGGTGGTTGATGTTACTGCATTTCCAAAGTTCCATAAGCTATTCGTGTATGGACCACTGCTATTGTTTGTAAACGTTACACTCAAAGGTAAACAGCCAAAAGTTGTGCTTGGATTGAAATAGGCTACAATTGGTGCTGGTTCTGTGATCGTGAAACTTAATGCTGTTTCGCAACCTTGTGCATCCGTAACAAGTACACTATAGTTACCAGCTATCAGTGAGTCTAAAACAGCTGTCGTGTCGCCTGTTGACCATAAAATATCATAAATCGGAATACCACCACTTATTGCCAAACCAATTTCCGCATCGCTACCTCCAAAACACGAAACGTTCGTTACCGCAGGATTCACGAGCATTGGATCAATTGGATCGTCTACCGTAAGCGTCGTGTTAAAAATACAACCCAAATTGTCAATAATAGTAACGGTATAATCACCGGAGCCTAGATTTGATATGTCTTCCGTTGTTTCACCATTACTCCACAAATAAACATATCCTGGTGTTCCGCCATTCATGGTTAAATCAATTGAACCTGTTGGTGTATTCAAACAAATTAAATCCACAATTGAACTCGTTGTTGAAATTTCAGATTGCGGTTGTGTTAAAGTGACACTCGTTGTTTGACTACAGTTCAAACTATCTGTCACCAATACCGTGTATGTTCCTATTGGCAAACCACTGATTGTTGATGTAGTCAGTCCATTATTCCACAAGTAATCATAACTTGGACTTCCACCCTGACTTTGGATATTGATGATGCCATTCGTTCCGCCATAACAACTA
>CANMFV010000152.1 GCA_947496835.1 Flavobacteriales bacterium
ATATTTCTCCTCGTAGCCTCATTTTATTAGATGAAATTGGACGCGGTACAAGCACTTATGATGGGATTTCCATTGCTTGGTCGATTGCTGAATTTATCCATGAAAATGCAAAAGCGAAATGCAAAACCTTATTTGCGACGCATTACCATGAGTTGAATGAAATGAGCAAAAGTTTTGAGCGCATTCGGAACCACAATGTATCGGTAAAAGAACTGGGTGATCGTGTTTTATTTCTACGCAAATTAACACCGGGTGGAAGTGCTCACTCATTTGGAATTCACGTGGCGCGAATGGCCGGAATGCCGGCGATGGTACTGAAAAGAGCTGAACAAGTATTAAAAGACCTTGAATTTTCACATGCGCATGTTGGTTCGACTGGCACGAATAAAAAAGGCAAAAAGGACAAGGATCCTAACATGCAATTAAGCTTTTTCCAACTAAACGATCCGGTTCTAGAACAAATTCACGAAGAATTAATTGGAATTGACATCAATACGCTAACACCTGTGGAAGCATTAATGAAGTTAAATGAAATCAAAAAACTAACAGGTGGATAAAATCAAAAATTTCTTATTTCTGGTTGTTTTAATGGGTAGTTTAGTTGCCTGTTCCATTGAAGAAGCACAACCTTTGGCGCATAAAAAATTAGTGATTGCATCTGATTTTCTATACCCGAAAGATGCCTGGTATTTTAAAGAATTCGCAAAGGAAAAAAAAGTTAAGGTCGAAATTTGTCACATGCGTGCTGACTCTATGGAATACCGTCTGAAAAAAGATGGGTTCAACACGGAGATTGATTTGGTTTTTGTGCATTCACTGATAAGCGTAAAACAGTTAAAAAACCAAGCCTTCCAGCCGATACAAAACGATTTTCACGAACAGAAACTTGATCATCTCAAACAAATCGACAAGAACTGGTTTATAGTCGGAAGAGATCCTTTCATTATTACTTATTTAAAAGACAGTTTAGAGAAGCCTACAACCTATCGAGAATTGAGTGCTGATTATCTATGGGCAAGCCCCGATTTAGCCTCCTTGGAGGTAATGAAAGCGCACGTTCGTTATCAATTTCAACAAAATAAGAATGCAAAAAAGAATGGTTTGAAAAAATGGTTGCGTGGACTGAAAGATCACCGTGTAAATTACCAAGAAGGAACGAAAACTTCACCCAATAGACAATTGCTATTAATGAAATACAGTGCCTATTTCAAGAACAAAGAACTTGACCGTTCTAAAAAACGTGTGCTTTTGTTTCCGCCAAATACATACAACGATTACTTTGCAATAGCGATTGTGCCGCAAGCTAGGAATTACGAAATGACTAAATCATTCTTGCTCTTTTGGAATGAAAAGGCAACAAGTAATCAATTTTTACGACGGTTTGGAATAAAAGCGTGGAACCCTTACAAAAAAGGTATGGGCTTCTACATTTCACCGACAGAAATTCTTGCCCTACTTTCGTAAAATCTCAAATGAGCATGGATAAGACTTGAATCTTATCCGTAATTTTGTAATCTAAAATAAAGACAATGTATCCACCAGAATTAGTACAACCAATGAAAGACGACCTTACAAGTGTTGGGTTCGAACAATTAACGAGTAATTCAGAAGTAGACCACGCGATAAATGAAACAAGCGGAACAATGCTTGTCGTTGTGAACTCCGTTTGTGGATGTGCCGCAGGAAATATGCGTCCAGGTGTAAAGTTATCCCTACACCACGATAAAAAACCAACTAATTTAACGACTGTTTTTGCAGGAGTTGATACAGATGCAGTTGCGCAAGCGAGAAAGTATTTTTTACCTTATCCCCCATCATCCCCGTCAATTGCATTATTCAAAGATGGCAAATTGGTTCATTTCTTAGAGCGTCATCACATTGAAGGCGGAAGCGCACAAATGATTGCAGCGAATTTAGCGGCAGCATATGATGAGTTTTGTTAATGAAACGTATTTATCAGTTAAATACCTGTGACAATTGTCGCAAATTAATAAAAGCATTTTCGGAAGCAGCAGAATACGAAATCATTGACATCAAATCAGCAGGAATCGACGCTGAGTCTTTGGATTTTATGAAAGAATTATCAGGGTCTTACGAGGCCCTGTTTTCTAAACGAGCGATCAAATACAAGACTTTAGGATTGAAAGATAAAAAGCTCTCTGAAGTAGAAATGCGTCAATTTATTTTAGATGAATACACCTTTCTGAAGCGTCCAGTTCGTGTGGATGGAAACACCATTTTCATCGGGAAATTAGAAGCTTAATCTAAGCGAAAAAAAGAAGAAGCGATTCCGTCGGCCTGAAGTTTTCCCTTTTCAGTTAACACATAATTCTCCTGATTTTCCATCATTAAATCAGTCCTTAGATAAGTTTCAAGTTGTTTTAATTCAGCGGCATTAAAACCTCCAAGATCACTAATGCTCCTTTTCAATATTCCCCATTTCGTTCGGAGTCCTGTTAGAAAATACTCATTCCATTTTTCTGCTAATGACAGCGTTTCAACCTCAAACCAATCTTGGTTTTTTCCAACTTGTTGAAAATACTTCGTATTATTAGCTACGTTCCATCGTCTTTGATGTCCATTAAAGGAATGTGCACTTGGTCCAACTCCAATATAAGGCGTGAAATTCCAATAAGAAGAATTGTGTTTAGCGTATTTCTGGTCCTTCGCAAAATTGGAAATTTCATAGTGTTCAAATCTAGCATTTCCCAATGTGCTCACCAGCAAATCGAATTGCTCACTTTGTTGATCTTCCGTTGGACGTCTCAATTTTCCTTTCGCCACAAAATCATTCAAAGCGGTTTTTGGTTCAATGGTGAGGCAATAAGAAGAAATGTGTTGAACGTTTAAGCTCAATGCACGATCCAAATGCGCCACCCATTGATCATTGGAAAGTTCAGGTAAGCCATAAATCAAATCAATGCTGATGTTGTCAAATCCCAGGACTTGTGCCAAACGCACGGCTTCTTCTCCTTGTTGGGTAGAATGAGAACGATTCATCCACGCTAAATCTGTTTCTTGAAAGGATTGTAAGCCAATGCTGAGTCGATTTATTCCCAACTCTTTCCATGCAATTAAGTTCTCCTCTGTAGCATCATCTGGATTTACTTCAAAGGTTATTTCTGGATCGGCAATCAGTTGATTTGCGCCTCGCACAGCAACTAGAATGTCAGACAATTCGTCTTTGGTAAGTAAACTGGGCGTGCCACCTCCGAAATAGACTGTTTCAACCGGGACATCTTCCAATTCAGTCTTTCTGATCTCCAATTCCAAGCAAATAGCGGTAATTAACTTTTCTCGGTAATTTGAAAAAGTTGTCGAAAAATGAAAATCGCAATAAGAGCAACGTTTCTTGCAAAAAGGAATGTGCACATAGATTCCGGCCATTCCTAACTCAGCTTATTGTTTAACAAAAGACTTCACAGAACTACTTCCGTTCACAAAATTAACTCGGACAAAATACGTTCCATTTGATAAATTTTGCGTGTTCAATCGTAATTGATTTCCATGAGCAACTTCATGTAGAATCGTTTTTCCGTATACATCTACAATTAGCCATTCATTTGCCTGACTATTTTGTATCGTTACATTCAATACATCTTTCGCTGGATTTGGGTACAAGTTCCAGTTTGACGTGCCTAATTCATCCATTCCCGAGTCATCCGTACTTTTGATAATGTTCTCAACTTGCACGCCAAAATCTGGAGCAGACAAAGTATACAATACCGCGCTGGTATGATCGCGGAGTGTTAAATTTCCATCTACATTAGAACCTCCCCATTGAGCAGCGCCTAGTCCATCACCATAATAATCGTAAATCGTAAATGTGTAACATTCTGAAATGGCAACAGGAATGTCGTAGTTATACGTTGTGTTCCCTGTCAATGGAGCGGTTGGGTCTATTGGAGCAGGACTATTCCCAGTTCCATAATTTCCAATAAAACTTTCATTTCCCTCTGACCAAACAACTGTTCCATTACTTGATGTTAATTCCATATATGTTTCATCTGGAAAGTTATCCGTTA
>CANMFV010000153.1 GCA_947496835.1 Flavobacteriales bacterium
ACGCGCCTAGAACGAAGTTATGTGAAGTAATCTTGAATGGCTCATATATCGGAGTTTATGTTTTGATGGAACGTATTAAAATTAATCCAGGACGCGTTAACATTGATCAGCTGAACTATTCAGACACACTAGACAATCATCTCACCGGAGGGTACATTATCAAAGTAGACAAAACTACGTCCGGAGGAGTCATTGCATGGACCTCCCCATACACCGCACAAACACCAAGTACTGGCCCCATGTATTATCAGATGCATGATCCAGAACTTGACACTTTACATCCCGATCAATTTAACTACATCAAATCCTATGTAGATAATTGGGAAACAGCATTAAAAAGTGTGAATTTCGCGAATCCGCAAATTGGTTTTAGGGCGTTTTCTGACGAGCAATCTTTCATCGACTTTTTCATTGTGAATGAGTTATCGAAGAATGTTGATGGGTACCGAATATCCACATTTTTACACAAAAAACGCTTGAGTGAAGGCGGGAAAATTCATGCTGGTCCACTTTGGGATTTCAATTTAGGCTGGGGAAATGCAAATTACTGTCAAGGAGGACAAACTTCAGGATGGGAAATCGATTTCAATTCCGTGTGTCCTGGCAACGGAGCAAACATGAATCCATTTTGGTTGAACCGTATGATACAAGACCCTGTTTTTGCTAACAACCTTAAATGTAGGTGGGTCGATTTGCGAACGAGTATATTAAGCGATGAGAAATTAACGAACTACATCGATTCGCTAGGTTCTATCTTGGCTGTACCGGCTGATAGAAATTACAATCGATGGCCAATTTTAGGTGTTTATGTTTGGCCAAACAACTATGTTGGCAATACCTTTCAAGAAGAACTTACGTACATGAAAAATTGGGTATTAGCGAGAACCGCGTGGATGGATGCGAATATGTTTGGAACGTGCGCTAACTTGTCTATTGAATCAGCTATAACCGAATTGAAAATCATCCCTAATCCCACGCAAGACTTGGTAAAAATTACTGGCATTTCTTCCGATGTCAACTTAGAATTGAGGGATTTTTCTGGAAAAATCATTCGTATGATCCCAATCAAACATTCTCAGACCGACGTTGACTTGTCAGATTTGGCCAATGGAATTTACTTTATTACTGAATCAATCAGCGGAATTTATGCAAAAATCATTAAAAACTAAGGCACTAAGCTTCATACTTGGAGTAGCCGTTCTTTTCCTTCAATCAGCCTGCGTTAAAAAGAATGTAGGTCCAGGTGGGACATCTGCTATTAAAGGAACCGTTACTGGACAGGATTTCAAACAAGGTGAAAATGAAATCCAACACATTACTTTTACATCGGGATCACAACTCGAACATGGTGATTATTTTTTACTAAATGACCTCACCTCTGGTACGAATTACTATATCTATTTTTCTAATCCCAATTGGATTTCTTCCGCGAATCCGAATCTACAGGGAAGAACTGGATTGCAAGTTGTCTTCAATTATAGTGATTCGAATGTAGGCATTGCTCAAGCTGTGAAAGTAAAACTAGAGTCTTTAGGCGTGTTGAATGCCAATTTGTCTCTGCAACAGGACATTCTTACGCTGTCTTGGAAAAGTAGAAAAAACGTAGTTGATCCAGATAACGGAACCACCAACTTTGCTGTTGATGTTTCGAATCAAGGAGAAGCTGACTTACTACAATCGGGTGTTTTGAACATGGCGGAAAAGCGCGTCTATTTATGTTATGGTGACAATACTTACCCGAGTGAAGATGTACGGACCAACCAATTAGGTGAGTTTTTCTTCCCTGATTTACAGAAGGGAGCTTATAAAGTTTATGTCATCAGCATCTCGCCTCCTTACGAGGAAATACACAAAGAAGTAGCGAAAACAGTCACAATCACTGAAGAAAAAAGTATTGTTAACGCGGGTGTTCTTGGAATATATTATTGATGAAAAAAATTCTTTTACCTATCCTTTTATGGAGTAGTTTTTCTTTTAGTCAAACTGGCCTATGGATTGATGCCGGTATAACTAAAAAATGGAATAAGAACCAAACATCGGGCATTGGAATAGGCAACAGACAAAACCTTGGACTTGGTTTCGATCGTCTGTTTATCGACGGAAAACATCAAGTTCAACTTCTCGATGGACTGCAAATTGAAGCTGCTTATCGATTGGCTTTAAATGAAAAAGGTGATCAACTAGTGATTGCTGGTGATCGTTTTTCTCAACGTTATCAACTTGGATTTAAATTTTCCATTTTAGACGCATTTGACTTTGGCTCCAAAAGACTGAGCCTAAGTTGGGCTAGCACTCAGCAATGGGGATTACGTATTGGTCAACGTACAAGTAGTATCTGGCGCAATAAAATCAGTTTAGGATATGATGTGAAAGATTTTCCGCTAAGCCCGATCATGAGTGTGGAACACTTTTACCAATGGAACGCAAATGTGATCTATACTCCAACAGAAGTCCTTATTACCGGAGCATCTGTTCAATGGCGTTATTTTATTGGTGCAGAAATAGAGTTGCCAAAAAAACAATCGGTTAAAGTCCAAGTTGGACTTAGACAACGTACGAGTGGAAATCAACCATTACTTCGTTTATCGTACAGTAAAGACTTTTAATTTATGTACAAATAAAAAAGGGAGACCCGAAGACCTCCCCTTTCCATCAATCAACGAGTTGAATGTTAGTATCCTGGATTTTGACTTAAATTTCTATTTAAAACAATATCCGCAGTTGGAATCGGGTATAAATTCACATAATCTGGAACTGCAACACCTACTACGTCTCCGCCTTTGAACGGCCAAACATAGTCACCTCCTGCGAAGTATCCGAAGCGAATTAAATCCGTTCTTCTTGTTGCCTCCCATTGCATTTCACGTGCCCGCTCATCAAGTATATCATCTAATGTCAAAGTCGACACATTGAACAAAGAGTTTCTAAAACCTCTTTCACGAATGAAATTTACATATTGAACAGCTGTTGCTGAATTCCCTAAACGCAATTGCGCTTCAGCATACATTAAATACACATCCCCCAAACGGAATAACGGGAAATCTATGTCTGTATGTGGTGAAACTGAATTGTTTGAAGCGCTTCCTCCTACAGATGTTTTATTTTTAAACTTAGGATTCGCGTAACCATGTGTAAATGTCGACATGCTCGTGATTTCTTTTTGTTGTCCATTTCGATAAAATAAATAACGTGAATCCTTCGATCTTAATTTATGAAGTATCTCTTCACTTAAATATGGTTCTGAATTTTCATTCGATAATGAGAATTTGTCAACGAATTGTTTCTTTGCACGAAGTCCACCCCATTTCCCATTAACACCATATTTAGCCGCCACCATGTTTCCTCCTAATGAAGCACAAACTAAAAATGTTGTTCCTCCCCATGTTTGAGCATAAAGCCCGTCATAAACGATTGGAAAGATAATTTCAGGTGACGTGTTATTGTCTGCTAAGAACAAATCTTGGTAATTGTCATCCAACGCAAATGCACCTGAATTCATCACTTTTTCACAATACGTCGCACATTCAGCATAACGATCATTACCTGTTCCCAAATATACTTCTGCATTCAAGTACATTTTCGCCATCAATGATTGTGCAGCTGATTTGGAAGCACGCCCATAAGGCACAGCGGTTGGATCCAACATCGTTGTTTCAACAGCTTTTAGCTCATCTTCAATGTATTTGAATAAGTCTGCACGTTGAATTTGTTCTGGTTCAAAAGCACCAACACGATCATTTTCAGTCACAAAAGGAACGTTTCCAAATAAATCCATCGCATGGTAATATGCTAAAGCGCGCAAGAAACGAGCCTCTTCACGGAATGTTCGAATCTCAGTCATTTTCGCTTCAGAGAATCCACGAGTTGTTAATTTCTCTTCACGTGCTTGCCAAATGAACTCATTGCAAAGTGTAATTTGGTAGTAAATACGGTAGTACATTCCTTTTACCCAAACGTTATCGGCATTCCATTGAGATTTATTCAAATCTGGAATTCCTGGGTCATTCCACC
>CANMFV010000154.1 GCA_947496835.1 Flavobacteriales bacterium
AGCCGCGAAAGTGGGGGGTATTTTAGCCAATGACACCTTTCCTTATGCTTTCCTGATGGAAAACATGCAGATTCAGAACAACCTCATAGATGCTGCTCATCGTTATGATGTGCAAAAATTTATCTTTTTAGGCAGTTCATGCATTTATCCAAAGCTGGCTCCACAGCCATTGAAAGAGGAATATTTACTTACGGCGCCATTGGAACCGACAAATGAGTGGTACGCATTAGCGAAAATTTCAGGTGTGAAAGCCTGTGAAGCCATTCGAAAGGAATTTAAGAAGGACTTTGTCTCGCTAATGCCTACAAACCTTTATGGATCAAATGATAATTTTGACTTATTAAGTTCTCATGTTTTACCAGCAATGATGCGAAAGTTTCATGAAGCAAAATTAGGTGGAAACCATCCAGTGGAACTATGGGGTTCAGGAGTGCCATTGCGTGAATTTTTACATGTTGATGACCTGGCACAAGCGGTATTGTTCGCGATTCAAAATACGCTACCGGACAATCTTTATAATGTAGGTGTAGGTTCGGATTTAACCATAAAAGAGTTGGCGTTATTAATCCAAAGAATTGTAGGTCATACCGGTGAAATAAATTGGGATTCTACAAAACCGGACGGAACTCCACGAAAACTGATGGACGTTTCAAAGTTGCATGAACTAGGGTGGAAAGCAAACATCACCTTGGAAGAAGGAATTAAAGACACCTATAATTGGTATTTAACTCAGTTGATTTAATATAATCAAAGGTTGACTTTTAATGAAATATTTTTTTTACAAAAGTATAGAAAGCAAGTGTTTGAACAAATAAATATGTACGTAATTAGCAACCAAGTTGAAAGGCGAAACGTCTAAAAAAAGTAATTTTGCCGCATGAATTCTCTCCGAAAAACCTTTGTAAATCAACGTAAGCAGCTTTTTTTATTTTTAAAAGCCTGTATATCAACAAGAAGTCTTCAAATTGCGCATTTGTTCTTTTTCATTTTACTCATTTATATTTTAATTGAATGGCAGCATGAGAATAACCTTTATCGAAATATTGGACATACGACGCGCATCCATGCAGAAAATGCAAGTGATACAAGTGTTGTTAAAGAAGCCATGACTTCAATCAATGACCTCATGCAAAGTAGACACCAATTGTTTAGAGGTCAGGAGATTCACAGTTGGAAACAAGACGTGTTTCAGTCGGTAGATATCGACCTCATGTATGGTTCTGGTGCTTGCGGTGGATATTCAAAGGTCTTGGCAAGAACCTTGCAATTGCAAGGACTCGATGTACGTATTGGACAATTGAAAACACTTGGTTACGGATATGGTGGTCATATTATCATTGAATATTATTCAAAAACATTACACAAATGGGTCTTTGTTGATCCGCTTTTTAAATTGATTGTGCGACAAAATAATGGGGATTGGGCATCCGTAAAACAAGTAGCGAAGCAATTTGATTTATATAAATCTCAAATGCCTTTAGAATTTAGTAATCGTTATAAATTCGATGATGTTCGTTACACCAATTGGGATAAATGGGGTGGAATTGTCAAACCTTACTATTTTTTAAGTAAGTTTTTTAATGGCCAGAAATATGCCGATACCATTTGTTTACGCATGTATCGCTTGAGCACCTTTCCCTTATTATTTTGGTCTTTACAAGCGGGATACATGATTGTTTTGATGATTGGCTTTTTGCGGTTTAGAAGGGAAAACCCGATTTCAAATTTGCAATAGATTTCCAATTACGAAAAAACAGTAAACCGAAAAATAACGAGCATTCCCTCTCACTTAATAAAAAAATCATCAGAACAGACGACGAAACACTAATTTCGAAAGAATGGGATTTGGTAATTGATCCTCAAAATTCCCTTTTTGAACTCCATCTAAAAGATGTATGGCGCTACCGTGATTTACTATGGCTTCTTGTAAAAAGGGATTTTGTTTCTTTTTATAAACAAACCATTTTAGGTCCACTTTGGTTTTTTATTCAACCATTGTTCACAACGATTATCTTCACATTCATCTTTGGTAATTTGGCAGGACTCAGTACAGATGGGCTTCCTCAGCCTTTGTTTTACATGGCTGGAATTACCGCTTGGAACTACTTTGCCGATTGTTTAACCAAAACATCTACTGTGTTTAAAGACAATGCTAATATTTTTGGAAAGGTATATTTCCCACGTTTGATTATGCCTTTGAGTATTGTAGTAAGTAACCTCGTTCGTTTTACAGTACAAATGATTCTGTTCTTCCTAATGGTAGGCTATTACGCTTTTTCTGGAGCAGACTTTCACATGAATATTTATGTTCTGCTCTTTCCAGTATTGGTCTTGTTAATGGCCCTTCTAGGACTAGGACTAGGACTAATTATAACCGCGTTGACTACAAAGTACCGCGATCTAGCTTTTTTAATCACCTTTGGTGTTCAGCTCATGATGTATGCTACAACCGTAATTTATCCTTTAAGTGCAGCTCCTGCGGACTATAAATGGATCATCGAATTAAATCCAATGACAGGAATTATCGAGGCCTTTCGTTTTGGGTTCTTAGGGGAGGGAGTTTTAACATTTGGCACTTTAGGATATTCAGTAATCGTTACTTTAGTTTCTTTGTTGCTGGGAGTAGTGATATTTAATAAAACGGAGAAGACGTTCGTGGATACGGTTTAAGAAGCATGTCGCTTTGCGTCGTTCGTTTCTCGAAGTTCGTAAATCGTCCATCTACTAGGCCGCAAAGTGTAACAAAAAACTGTCTACGAACAACGAACAACGAAAAACAAACGACGAATAGCGAAAAACGAACAACGAAAAAAAAACGACGAAAAACGAAAAACGAACGACGAACGACGAAAGACGAACAACGAAAAACAAACGACGAATAGCGAAAAACGAAATATTTTCCTCCATGACAGCGTTAAGGATATAGATCAACATAATCCTTTAACCTAAAATCAATCATTATGGAAAACAAGTTGCAAGTTTGGAAGTTAGCCCATGAAATGACAATGGAAGTTTATAGAGTTGCTGACGACTTACCAAAAAAAGAACAATACAATTTGACTTCACAAATGAAAAGAAGTTCTAGTAGCGTTCCAACGAATATAATTGAAGGGCAGGCGAGACAATACAATAAGGAATTTAGACAATTTCTTTACATCGCAAAAGCTTCAAATGCAGAGACCAAATATCATTTGTTTTTATCAAAAGAATTAGGATATATTTCATTGGAAAAGTATGACATGATTTCTACAAAATCTGATCGAATTACGATGATGTTAAATAAATTGATTTCGTCTATAAAGTAACTATAAAACGTCTATAACTGATCGTACTTCGCCTCTCGACAAAAGATAAAAGCGCACACGAAAATCGAACGACGAAAAACGAATAACAAAACATATGTCTCAAACTGCGATCAAAGTTGAAAACCTCTCCAAAATCTACCGTCTCGGTGAGATTGGCACAGGAACTATTTCCCGTGATATGGAGCGTTGGTTTAAGACAAAGATTTTAAAACAAGAGGATCCATTCCTTAAAATTGGTGAAACGAATGATCGCGCTAACCGTGGTGAAAGCGATATCGTTTATAGTTTGCGTGACATTAACTTCGAGATTAACCAAGGAGATGCGGTTGGAATTATAGGTAGAAATGGCGCTGGAAAAAGTACTTTATTAAAGATACTGTCCCGAGTAACAACGCCAAGCACCGGACGAATCAATATCAAAGGCAGGGTAGCCAGTTTATTAGAGGTTGGAACTGGATTCCATCCAGAACTTACAGGCCGCGAAAACATTTACTTAAACGGAGCCATTTTAGGCATGCGCAAGCGTGAAATTGACCGAAAACTCGACGAAATCATCGACTTCTCTGGTGTAGAGCGTTACATTGATACACCAGTGAAGCGTTACTCTTCTGGTATGTACGTGCGCCTTGCCTTCGCCGTAGCCGCGCACCTAGAATCTGAAATTCTTATTGTAGACGAAGTACTCGCTGTTGGTG
>CANMFV010000155.1 GCA_947496835.1 Flavobacteriales bacterium
AAGCAGAGATTTCGGTTCATTTAACAAGAATCCAGAAAGAACCTGTTCAGAATGTTGAATTAATGAATTCACCATATACACCAACGATGAATCACCTTGATCAATGTAATTAGGTAATAATGCCAACACAACATAATCCTGAACTGGACCGAAGAAATGAGTGAAACCTGATAAAAAAGAATCATCGTACCACTGCTTATCTTTGACAAAATGTTGACTTCTCCCCGAATGCCCTGTACCACTACTTTGAAAATGAAGATCGAATTTCTCACTATCCTGATCCATTATACGCGCTGTTTTAAAAAAGGAAATTGGCAGAAATGGAATTTCATTCAATGTTTGTGGATTGCTTCGTTTAATTAAATCCACATAGGATCGATAAACCGGAACATGCTCATACTGATGTCGGAATAATGCCAAGGCTCGGTCCTCGAAGTTTTCAGGATTGGTGCTCAGTAAATATTCCCTTGGATTCATGCAACAAAGTTAAGATGAAATGTCTATTCTTCATCGTTAAGACAGGAAATGTGCGTAATTTTGAACAAGCGTTGAAATACGTTGTTAAGTTAACACTACACAATCGGTATATGAAAAAAACGGGAGTCTTATTGCTTCAATTGGGAACACCAGATAGTCCAAAAACAAGTGACGTTAGACGTTACTTAACAGAATTTCTCAATGATCCCCGTGTCATTGACATTCCATGGATATTACGTAAAATATTGGTTAATGGCATCATTGTACCATTTAGAGCGCCAAAATCAGCAAAAATATACAAAGAATTGTGGGAACTAGGCAACGGCGTTTCACCATTGAAGACACACACCTTAAAAGTTCAAGAAATGTTGCAAAATGCATTTCAGAATGAAGATGTCACTGTAGAAATGGCGATGCGTTACCAAAATCCATCCATGGACAGTGTGCTCGAGCGCATGCATCAGGCGAATTACGACGAAATCATTATTCTGCCATTGTTTCCTCAGTACGCAAGTGCTTCTACTGGATCTGCCGTGGAAAAAGCGATGAACATCATTCGCAAATGGTGGGTCATTCCTGAACTTAAAATCATCAGTCAGTTTTGGGATAATGAGGGATACATTGATTCTATTGTCGAAAACACTAAACAGTTTAACTTAAAGGAGTACGATCACGTGTTATTTTCATACCACGGACTACCAGAAAGACAAGTAGATAAAGTCTATGAAGGAACCGACTTGTGTGCGGATGAACCATGTGAAACAGAATTGAATGACCGCAATAAATTCTGCTACAAAGCGACGGCATTTGCCACAACAAGACTGATTGCACAAAAAATAGGTTTAACACATGATCAATATACGGTTTGTTTTCAATCAAGACTAGACAAAAAATGGCTAACTCCTTTTTCTGATAAAGTAGTAGAGGAATGGGGTAAAAAAGGCGCAAAAAAACTTTTGGTTTTTAGTCCTTCATTTGTCGCTGATTGCCTAGAAACCTTAATTGAAATTGGTGAAGAATACCAAGAGATCTTTGAGGAACATGGTGGTGAAAAGGTACAATTAGTTCCGAGTTCGAATACGCACCCATTATTTGTCAATGGCTTAGAAAAACTGATTCGTCAAAAAATGAATTAGGATTATTATTGTATCCTTTTACGTTTACACATTTAAGTAGTAAATTTGCATTCGATTACATAAAACAAATAGATAAAATAAGTATGGCTTATAAAGTAAAAGACATCAGCTCAGCTGATTGGGGTAGAAAAGAAATTAGATTAGCTGAGGCAGAGATGCCCGGACTTATGGCGCTTCGTGAAGAATACGGAACCACGAAACCGTTAGCTGGAGCAAGAGTTGCTGGATGTCTTCACATGACGATTCAAACTGCGGTGCTAATCGAAACATTGGTAGAATTAGGAGCAGAAGTTTCTTGGTCTTCATGTAATATTTTCTCCACGCAAGACCACGCCGCTGCCGCAATTGCTGCTGCTGGAATTCCAGTTTTCGCCTGGAAAGGTATGAACGAAGAAGAATTCGATTGGTGTATTGAACAAACTTTATTTGCTTTTGAAGGTGGAAAACCATTGAACATGATTTTGGATGACGGTGGAGATTTAACAAACATGGTCTTCGATCGTTTCCCTGAATTAACAAAAGACATCAAAGGTTTATCAGAAGAAACTACTACAGGAGTTCACCGTTTATATGAGCGCGTTAAAAACGGTACCTTGGTGATGCCTGCAATCAATGTAAATGATTCAGTTACAAAATCAAAATTTGACAACAAATACGGATGTAAAGAATCGTTGGTTGATTCAATTCGTCGTGCGACAGATGCAATGATGGCTGGAAAAGTAGCTGTAGTTTGTGGGTACGGAGATGTTGGTAAGGGTTCAGCTGCCTCATTAAAAGGTGCTGGAGCACGTGTCATCGTAACTGAAATTGATCCAATCTGTGCGCTTCAAGCTGCAATGGACGGATTCGAAGTAAAACGTTTGGACACAGTAGTTCATTTAGGTGACATCATCGTTACAACAACAGGAAACAAAAACATTGTTGTTGGACGTCATTTTGAAAACATGAAGGACAAAGTAATCGTTTGTAACATCGGTCACTTCGACAATGAAATTGATATGGCTTGGTTAAATGACAACCACGGAGCTTCTAAAATTGAAATCAAACCACAAGTAGATTTATACAACATCAATGGTAAGGACATTATCATCCTTGCAGAAGGACGTTTGGTGAATCTTGGTTGTGCAACTGGTCACCCATCATTTGTAATGTCGAATTCATTTACAAACCAAACATTGGCTCAATTGGAAATCTGGTTACATGCTGATAAATACGGAAATGATGTGTACATGCTTCCAAAACATTTAGATGAAAAAGTTGCTCGTTTACACCTTGCAAAAATTGGTGTAGAACTTGAAACATTAAGTACTGATCAAGCTGACTATATTGGCGTAGCAGTTGAAGGTCCATTTAAAGCGGAACATTACCGATACTAAAATACTTAAGCATAAAAAAAGCCCTGACGATTCGATCCTGTCAGGGCTTTTTTTTGTCTTTACTTTTCTAATTAAAACTTATAGGTGTATTGAGCGGAAAAAAGTGGCCCTCCAATTCCTACCTCCGCCCCTAAAGCAGAATGAAAACTGAAGAAATACCTGAAGCCATAGCATAAGCGCGCGGACACTGGAACCGTTACCAAATCTGTTGATGTTTTGTTAATAGCTAGTGAATCATTTACCCATTGCTTTTCCCAACGATTGTTCGTGCCAACCGCTAAACCAATGTAGCTATCCAAATTTGGACTCGCAGTCGGTAATAAAAAATTGAAACGTGCTTGAACTCGTAAGCGTGACCTGAAATCCACATATTTCGATTCACTATACATCCATTGATTATCGACAAAAAAAGTATCTGTCGAAATATATGATTCACGATAGGAATTATACATCACATCGATTCCAATGCTGACATCGTTTGAAATCATGTATGCATAACGAAGCCCAATTGGAGGAATACTGGTCGTACTCATAGGACGTGTTAATGGTTCAAAATCTAAAAATTTAAATTTCAAGAAATTTGGCCCTCCTCCATATACCTCAACCAAATGATTTCCTTGAAAGGATGCTTGTCCGTGAACAAGACCAATCGTTCCAACAAACAATAAGGCAAGTATCTTTTTAATGTACTAAGATTCCATTAATTTAATCAAATTCAATGCTGAACCAGCTTTAAACCACTCAATTTGAGATGCATTGTAGGTATGATTCAACATGATATCTTCACTTGTTCCAGCCGCGTGGTTTAATTTCAAGGTAATTTGTTTTCCTGGTGCAAATGATTCTAAATCGGTGAAGTCGAAAGTATCATCCTCCATGATTTTATCGTAATCTGCTTCGTTCGAGAAAGTCAAACCTAACATTCCTTGTTTTTTCAAGTTTGTTTCATGAATACGAGCAAATGATTTCACGATTACCGCACAAACACCAAGGTGACGAGGTTCCATTG
>CANMFV010000156.1 GCA_947496835.1 Flavobacteriales bacterium
CACCATGCTGAGCGAAGATCTCTTTTTTCTTTTCTGAATTTAAATACATGCTAATATTTATGTAAATGATTATTATGTAGACTGACACCCTTGGTCAATACGGTTGCAAAGATAGCTATAGTTTTCAGAATCGCCAAATAATTTTCGAATGCTACTTCTTTCATCAAACAATTAAATCCTCTATTTAAGAACGTTACCTTATAAATAATTGCTATCTTTGCACTGTCCATAGGTTCTCGTTCGCGAGATTAATAAGGAATCCGGTTAGAATCCGGAGCTGTATCTGCAGCTGTAAATGTCCAAAATGCAATTCATTTAGTCACTGAGCAATTGGGAAGACGAATTGAAAGGGACATGAGCCAGAAGACTTGCCCATGAACAGAGAGAAGACTTCAGATAAAGGTCGGACTCGCCAAGGGTGTCATGCATCCTAGCTTTTCCTACTTTTTTCTTCTTCTAGTTTTTTATTGTTTCACATTCAAAAAAACAGAACGAATGAAAAAGGCATTGATTACTTTAAGTTTATTTGCAAGCTCTTGGAGCTTTGCACAAAATCAATTACACCAAGTGTTGGTGGTAAATGAAGGGTATTTTGATTACCAAACAGGTGCAATCTTAGAACCTGTGACCATTGGTAGTTATAATCCAACAACGCAACTATACCAAGTAGTGGATACTTTGGAAAACATGCGATTCGCCTCTGACCTAGTGATTGACGGGGATTTCTATTACGTAGCAGCGGATTCAAAAATCTTTAAAATGGACTTGAATACACATCAAGAAGTGGCGAGCGTTTCTTGTCCTGGTGTGCGTAACCTTGCTGTTTATCAAGGTAAATTAGCTGCAACACGTGGTGAATATTTGACGACTTACGATTCATACCTGCACGTTTATAACACAACTGACTTACAATTAATTCAAGCGTTCGACACAGTTACGGGGCCAAAATGGGCAACACAAAACATCGTGATTGATGGAGCAACTGCCTATTTAGTGGTAAACAACGCATACGAGTGGGGAAATGAAAAAGGAATAATTGGTCAATTGAATTTAGCGAACTTGAGCTATGGAAACGAAGTTGATTTAGGTCCAGACGGGAAAAACCCTGATAACCTCATTAAATATGGCTCAGCACTTTACACGGTAAACAACAAAGATTGGACAGGAACTTCCATTTCAAAGTTTGAATTAGCAACGAATGCATCAACAACAGTAAACATTGCAAATGCCGTTGCAGGTTGTGGAACTTCCGCACTACGCGACGACAAACTGACCTATCAAATTTCCATGGAAACGAGTTTAAATAATTTCGACATCAATGGAATGAATAACAACGGTCCAGTGAATGGAATCAATATGAATTTCTACGAATTGGCACAAGAGCCTCTAAGCGGACTATTGTATGCTTCATCCACCGATTTTTTCTCTTTTGGAACGGTTTACATTTATGATGCTACGAATACTGAAATTTACCAATTCTCAGCAGGTGTATCTCCAGGGACAATCGTCTTCGATATTCGTTCTTCCGCAGGAATAACAGAAACTAAAACAAACTTTAGTATTTCTCCAAATCCAACGAATGACATTTTAACAATCCAAGGAAAAGCAGCAAATGAGGTAATTAACGTAGTAGACTTAAACGGAACTATCGTTTTATCAAGCACCGACAGCACTTTAAACATTTCTCAACTTCCCACTGGAATTTTCTTTGTAAACATCAATGGAACGTGCCAAAAAGTGATCAAACTTTAAGCTAATTAACCTAATTATGAAATCCCGGCTCTGTCGGGATTTTTTTTTGCCTGAAACTTCGAACAAGTCGTTTGTTTATTAACTTTGATTCATAATTCAACTTCACTATGCAAATCATCTTGAACCACCAGCAAATCGAACAAAAAATCATCCGAATCGGACACCAGCTCATGGAGAATTGTTTCGAAGAAGAACGTATTTTCATTGGTGGGATTGCTGGAAACGGAAGCATCATCGCCCATAAATTAGCACAGATCATTCGTGAAAATAGCTCAATTGAAGTGATTTGCTTTGACATCATCGTGAACAAAGATGAACCGTGGAGCGAAGCGATTCAATTGTCAATCGATGAAAAGGAATTGAAGAAAGGATTCATTATTCTAGTAGATGATGTCATCAACTCCGGAAAAACGATGCAGTACGCATTGATGAAATTTTTAGAGCAAGCGACTAAAGCGATTAAAACAGTTGCCCTCGTGGATCGTCAACACCGACGTTATCCCATTAAAACAGATTTCGCTGGACTTGGACTTTCAACGACTTTGAAGAATCACGTCGAAGTAGACTTAAACGAAAGTGATTCAAAAGCTTATTTGCATTAAGATGAAGAAAGTTACCGAATCGAGCTCGCATTACCAGGATTTAGATAAAATGTCCACATTGGACTTATTACAAAACATCAATCGGGAAGACCAAACCGTTGCACTTTCCGTGGAAAAAGAAATTCCAGCCATTGAAGCCTTTGTGAACGCATGCAGCGAACGTATGGCGCAAGGTGGAAGGTTATTCTACATTGGCGCTGGCACTAGCGGTCGCTTGGGAATCGTTGACGCAAGTGAATGTCCACCAACCTTTGGCATCGATCATGGCATTGTCGTTGGACTCATTGCCGGAGGAGATGACGCGATTCGCAAAGCAGTCGAATTTGCTGAAGATGACCGAGATCAAGCGTGGGTCGATTTGGAACAATACGCTATGACAGAACTTGACACGGTTGTTGGAATCGCCGCAAGCGGAAGTACTCCGTATGTCCTTGGTGGAATCGAAAAAGCGAAGGAACACGGACTATTAACCGCAGGAATTTCCTGTAATCCGGATTCTCCACTTGCTGCGGCAGTGGAATTCCCGATTGCACCCGTTGTTGGACCCGAATTCGTCACTGGAAGTACCCGAATGAAATCCGGAACCGCACAGAAATTGGTCTTGAATATGATTTCCACTAGTTTAATGATCAAACTAGGAAGAGTCAAAGGAAATAAAATGGTGGACATGCAATTAAGCAACCACAAATTGGTCGATCGTGGCGCACGCATGGTCTCAGAAGAAACTGGAGTTTCCATGCCTGAAGCACAAGCTCTTTTATTGGAACACGGCTCCGTTCGAAAAGCAGTTGATTATTTTAAGCAGATAAAATGAGTGAATTTGATCCAAATGGCGTAGGAATCGCTAACGGTAATATTTTTGGATTTCCTTATACGGAATCAGAAGCGAACATTGTGATTGTTCCCATTCCCTGGGACGCCACCGCTTCCTATGGAAAAGGGACGAGTGATGGTCCAGAAGCCATTTTAGAAGCCTCGACACAATTGGATTTTTTCCATCCAGATTTGGATCGTGCATATGATACGAAAGTGTTCATGTCACCCATTTCGCAAGAATGGAAAGAAATCAATGCGCATTGTTGCGAACAAGGAATGGAATACATTCAATACTTGGAAACACACGGTGAGGAAAAAGCGTTGATGAAGTACCAATCTACGTTGGATGAAATCAATGAAGCACATGAAGCATTAAGAGCCAACTTAAAGGAACGTTGTTTAGACTTGTTAAAACAAGGTAAAATTCCAGCTGTTCTTGGCGGAGAACACTCTACCCCACTTGGTTTAATCGAAGCCTTAAACGAAACGTACGAGGACTTTGGTGTTTTACAAATCGATGCGCATGCAGATTTACGTGACGCATATGAAGGATTTTCTCAATCACATGCTAGTATCATGTTTAACGTTCTTAAAAACGCAAAAAACATGTCCAAATTAGTGCAAGTGGGAATCCGTGATGTATCTGAAAGAGAAGTGTTTTTAAGTAGGGATTCAGATCGCGTGCAGACTTATTATGATTGGAGCCTAAAAAATCAACAGTACATAGGAAAAACATGGTCGGACCAAGTATCAGAAATGCTTCAACACCTACCGATGAATGTCTATGTTTAGATCGGAAGAGCACA
>CANMFV010000157.1 GCA_947496835.1 Flavobacteriales bacterium
AGTGTTGGTTAGACCGAAATAAATCAAGAAAGGAAATAAATAGATTTTCATTTAGTGTTTTTCTTATAATTATTTCATTCCACAAAATAGTGATTGGTACCTTTGATTTAGTAGATTGATAAATACATCAGGAATTAATTGCCCAAAAATAATAAAAAGAAATTCACCTGTAACCTCTAATTAGCAAAATACCTGATTATTCTATTTGTCTGAACTATTCCTTAAATCCAATTTTTGACCGGTTCGACTGACTCACCTTCTTTTGGTCCTTTTGCATTAAATACGTCAATACCTGTTCGATGTCCACAAATTTTCGGTCGTAGCGCTTTTCCAAATTGCGTAATTGTATAGCGAGTTCCTCGTGCGATAGGGCCCACTGACGCATGTGCACGAAGGCGCGCATGATGGAAATGTTTATTTCAATTGCTACATCTGAATGAAGTACACTTGACAACATGGCGATACCCTGTTCAGTAAACGCAAAAGGAAGGTATCTTTTACCTCCCCAACTTGAGGACGCAAATTGCGTCCTCAAGTTCTCCCATTCATTTGAAGTTAGTTCAAACATAAAATCTTCAGGGAAACGACGAATGTTCCTACGAACTGCCTCCTTCAATCTTTTTGTTTCTATGGTGTACAGTTGTCCAGATCAAAATCCAACATAATTTTCATTCCTCGTATCTCATGAATACGGTTCTTAATGTGTGCTAATTCCATTGCTTCGTTTTTAATAATACTTAAAAAAGTTTGAGTGGACAAGAATCCAATCATCAGATAAATATCGATGGAAGTCATGAAATTAATCGGTTATTAAACAATTATATCCGACAAAAAGAAATCAGTTGATTGGAAATTAAGGAAGGAAAAACGTGGGATGAGCGGCTAGAAATTGTGCCTTGCGCTTCATGGTGTTTTCCATGTGCTTGCGTGCCGCTTGACTTTTGGGATACAAGATTTTATGCTGCTCTGCTTGACGAATCTGCTGCCATTGTAAGAGCAAATCAATCGTTTCTTCGGCAAAGAAACTGGATTGAAAGAAATCCCAAAGTTCAATAACAGCTTCGGGAGTTGGATGCACGCCATCAGACTTAAAATAGCGGTAATCACGAAGATCGTCCAATACAAATTCGTACGCTGGAAAATAATAAACGTCCGACTCAGCTTGCAACTCCTCGACAGCCATCAACAAACGTGCTTTACTGCGATTGTTTTCGATGTAGCCATCTTTGATGTGTCGAACCGGACTCACCGTAAAAAATACGTTCAAGGTTGGATTCTCCTTTTTTAATAAGGAAAGAACGGATTTCCAAGAAGTAACAATTTCTTCTACTGAACTGTTTTCTTTTTGAAAAAGATGGCTGCTTTGCTTGTGGCAATTGGCAACAATTTCTCCATCAGACTTTAAACGATATGCCCAAGCGCTTCCAAAAGTCACGAATAGTTGATTTGCTTTTCGTAGGTATTTTCTTAAATCAGTACGTAGTTTATTAATTTTCAAGGCTAATTCATCGCTACTCATTCCATAAACGGAACCAGACAATTCCCACGAAAAGAAAATATCCTCTTGCTGTAACATGCGCAACGAATGTGAATCATCGAAGGTCCACTCAATTAATTTTGCGATGGCTAAGGGATGGAAAATGGTTCCACCGGGATTCACCATGGACTCAAAGCCATTCGAACGAATGATCTGTCCGAGTTCATCTGAGAAACAACTTCCTAAAAAGGCAAAAGAATCACTATGCGAAAAAGTTGGATAGTTCTGTTCCTTCAACCATTGATGATAGTTACCGGTGCTCATTTTTCACTTAACAAGTTAAGGGCATTTTGAAGTGCCGCTTCGGTAATGACTTCTCCACTCATTAAGCGTGCAATTTCATGTGGACGCTCATTATCATCAATCACACGCACCGTTGTTTGCATGCGATTATTTCTTAATTCTTTCGCGACAACCATGTGATGCGCTGCTTTTGCCGCTACTTGAGGTAAATGTGAAATCGCCATCAATTGAACCGTCTCCCCCATTTTGGATAACAACTGTCCCATTTTCAAAGCGACATCACCAGAAACTCCCGTATCGATTTCATCGAAGAAGATGGTTGGCAATGATTGTTTTTCGGAGATTAATTGTTGTAAAGCCAACATCAGGCGAGATAACTCTCCCCCACTTGCTGCTTTTTCAATTGGAACTGCTTCGATTCCGTAATTTGCTGAAAACAAGAACTCTACTCCCGTACATCCTGTTCGATTGAATTCTTTTAATTCGCTCAATTCAAACTTTAAGGTTGTATGTGGTAACTTGAGGTCCTTCAGTCGCTCTTGCAAAATGGAAAGTATCTCAGGAATGCGACTTTGACGTTCATCCTGTAAGTATTTTGCATCTTTCCAAAGTTCGGTTTGCAAATGCGCGTGTTCGTTTTGTTTTTGTTTGCACGCATGTAACAATTCATCCAAAGAATTCAATTTATTGGTCAACTGCTCATACATTGCGGTTAATTCATCCGCCGAACTCAATCGATGTTTCGATAGAATCTTGTTAAACGCATTCCACTTTTCCATCATGGACGCTTTTTCGGATTCATTGGTATCCAATTGATCCATCGCATCATTTGCTTCTAAAGAAATATCTTTTAATTCGAGTAAAATCGAATCCAAACGTTCTTTCATAAACTGCAATTGTGGATCGTAGTTGGCTTGTTTATCCACGCTTACTTTAATTCGATACAGCTGTTCGTAGGTACTATTTTCCGCTGTAATCTGACTTATTTCACCTAATACTTGAAGGATTTGAGACGCATTTTCCATGCGTGTAATATCGATTTCTAATTGCGAAAAATCGGTTGAGCCTAAGGACAATTCCTGTAATTCATCAAGAATAAATCGATCATAATCTTCGGCTTGAACTGCTGCTTGATAGTGTTCGTCTAAGGATTTCAATTCCTTCGAAATGGATTCAAACGCTGCATATTTTTTCTCATATGCTTTGCGTTCCGGAACAAGTCCAGTTAGGACATCAATCAACTCCAACTGAAAGGACTTTGATTTTAATTCCAAGGTATTGTATTGCGAATGGATTTGCACCAAACGCGAAGTCAGTAATTTTAAAGTTTGCAGAGAAACCGGTACATCATTGATGAACGCTCGGGACTTTCCTTCCTTCGCCATTTCTCTTCGGATAATGGTTTGTGAATCGTAGTCTAAATCATACTCCTCAAAAAAGGACTGATAGGTTTCATTTAACAGAAAAGTCGCTTCGACAATTGATTTTGGAGCATCTGGACCTATAACGGACAGTTCAGCACGTTCTCCAAGAATTAATTGAAGGGCATGCAATAAAATTGATTTTCCAGACCCAGTTTCACCGGTTAAAACCGTATATCCTGATTCAAAAGTTAATTCAACTTCATCGATTAAGGCAAAATTTGATATGCGAAGAGAAGTTAACATCAATTAAGAATCTCCTGGTAACGAGCGGAATTCGCAGAATCGAGTCTTTTTAATAACGTCACCAAGTCTTGTTTTTCTTTCAATTCTGAATCCGAGAAAATGTTTATAAACTCCGGAATCTTACCAAAAAGAAAACTCAGTAAATTAACTGCGTTTGGACGTGTAGCTGCAATTGGCGTTAATTTATTTAATGCATCGTAAATTGCTTTTTTACCAGCAACCTTGTCGTCATACAACTTATCAATTCCATTTCGGTGATAGATGTAAATACATTCTCGCATTGGATCAAAAACAGGTTGCAAGATGTTATCGACTAAGTAAAAACGATTGCGTTTTCCTGATTCCGAAGACTTCCATCCAGGAAACCCACCAACTTGCGCATTGGTTACAATCGCTTGCGCTTCAATATAATGAGGCGTTCCTCCTTTTAGAGAGAATGAATCATAATCTAGTCCCAACATGTAATATGCGTAAAAGGCAAGAATGGATGTTAAGTTATCACGGTACTGATTTTGCGCATACACCAA
>CANMFV010000158.1 GCA_947496835.1 Flavobacteriales bacterium
AAAGTGGGCACCACAAAATCCTATATTTCAAAACTGGAAAACGACATGAAAGAAGTGCGGTTTTCGACTTTGAAAAAAATTGTGGAACTTGGTTTAGGTGGACAACTTGAGTTATCCATTCGTTTATAATTACTTTCGGATAATCGTCTTTGAAAGTACTACGGAAGTAGGAATAGTTATTAAATGATTTTCCTTTGTTTTGATATACATAAAGAAGAAGCTAATGTCCATCAATTCTCCTTCGATGTCATATTCTTTATCCAAAATACGAATCGTTTCGCCAATTTTCATAGGGTGATTGAAAAAAAGGATTAAGCTCGCTGTAATATTGGATAAAATAGACCATTGAGCAAAAAATGCAACGCCCATTACGGTAATAATCGACGTAATGAAAACAACTAATCCTTCTTTGTTGATATTCCAAATCCCTGCCATCACAATGGCCATAAAGATCACTAAAAACAAATTTATGATTCTTACAGTGATACGTTTTCGTTTCAAATCGAAATCGAAATGGGCAAGGAAGCGATTGACTGATTTTGTGGCAAAGATTTTAATGAAAAGAGATAACGCAAATAAGATGATTGTCTCTAATAGTTGAAATTCTAGTTGATTCATGGTTTCTTTAATTTAAGTTTAGCCTGATCCCAATAAATGTCTAATTCATTCAATGTCATATTTCGGATGTCCAATTCTGCTTCTTTAATCATCTCTTCCATCAATTGAAAGCGAAGAATAAACTTTTGATTTGTCTGGGCTAATGCATTTTCAGGTGAAATACCAATAAAACGTGCGTAATTGACAAGTGAAAACAACACATCACCAAATTCTTCTTCGACATGTTCTGAATTTGCCTCGACTTCAACTTGAAGCTCCTGCATTTCTTCTTCCACTTTTTTCCAAACATCTTGTCGGTGTTCCCATTCAAAGCCAATTCCTTTCGCTTTTTCTTGAATGCGTGTTGCTTTTACCAAAGCTGGCAACGACGATGGAACCCCTTCTAGAACAGATTTTTTTCCTTCTTTTAGTTTCAGTTTTTCCCAATTCGCTTTGACTTCCTCTTCGCCAGAAACTGTGACATCACCATAAATGTGTGGGTGTCGATAGATTAACTTTTCACAAATGGCATTCAAAACACTGGTTACATCAAATTGACCTTGCTCATCACCTAATTTGCAATAGAAAACGAGGTGCAAGAACAAATCACCTATTTCACCTTTGATTTCATTCATGTCATTTTTTGTAATGGCATCTGTTAATTCATAGGTTTCCTCAATCGTTAAATTTCTTAACGTTTCGAAGGTTTGTTTTTGATCCCAAGGACATTTTTCCCTTAAATCGTCCATGATGTTTAATAAGCGTTCGAACGCTGCAAGTCTAGAATCCATAAAGCAAAGTTAAAGTTATTCTGTCACCCAAGAATTCATTAATTTTGGATTATGAAAAAAAGCGGCCTACTTTTTTACATTTGTATACTTCTTAGCAAATTCACCTTTGCTCAATTGGGATTTGAAATTCGTCAGAAAGTTGGATTCCTAGCCGCTCATCATGCTGGAATGGCACATATTCCAAAACAACTAGCCGTAGCAACAGAATTGAGTTATTTGAAGCGTTTAAGCGGTGATAGGGTTTGGCAGAAGTCATACCGTCAACCGGTTGTTGGTTCAACGTTATTCATTGGTTCTGTAGGAAATAATGACATTCTGGGGCATTATGTTGGCGTTTATGGATTTGCAGAATTACCAATCATTAAATACAAGAAGTATCGAATGGACTGGAAATTTTCCACTGGATTGGGTTACACAAATAAGCCGTATGATCCTGTAACAAATCCAAAAAATGTAGCCATTGGTTCCCATTTAAATGCGCTTATGTGTTTTGCGCTAAAACAAACGTTTGGCTTTAGAAATTCTGGAATTACCTTAGCAATGGACATGACCCACTTTAGCAATGGTGCATTTAAGGTCCCGAATCGGGGTATTAATTTACCTTACTTGTCACTCGGTTTTCAACATTATTTTCAAGGCAATTCCTCATCTACCCACAAGGGGGATTTTGAGAAGGATGCCGCATATCGACTCAAACCGGATCCCAAACCAAATTTCTTAACCTACCAACAATGGCAATTGAGCCTCAATGGAATTTTCACATGTAAGGAAACCATGCCGATTGGTGGAAAAAAGTACCCAGTGTATGCCGGATCAATATCCCTTCGACGCTACGGAAGTCAAAAATCTGGAGTTGAAGTGAACCTCGATGTGTTCTCCAAACAAGCTTTAATGAATTATGAACCAATGGTCAGTAAAACACAATTGGATATTCTTCAATTGGGTATTTCTGCTGCTTATATTCTGCCTTTTGATCGTTTTAATTTTGTCTTTGGTTCTGGATTTTACATTCGAGATCTTTACCGTGCGGATGGACCAATGTATATTCGCTTGGGTTGCCGGTATTACCTCACAAAAAACATCAGTGCTGTATTTGGATTAAAAACACATTATGCAAAAGCAGATTATTTGGAGTTTGGCTTATCCTATCATTTAATTAAATTGAAAAAATGAACGCCATAAAGACATTATTGCTACTCGTTTTATTTTTTCAGGCAAGCTCCTGTAAAAAAGCAGAAAATAGGTCCTGTTGGAAAAAAGCCGGAGATCAAATCACTAAGATTATTCCTCTTCCAGCATTTCATAAAATGGAATTACATCAACGCTTGAAAATTGAATTGATTCAGGATACGGCTAACTTTTTGGAAATTGTTGCAGGTGAAAATTTGGTGAATTTTATTGACTGGACCGTTACGGATGCTAAACTTGAGGTTTGGAATAACAATAAATGTCCTTATTTACGCTATAAAAATGGTGATGTTACCTTAAGAATTCATTTTGTAGAATTGTCCATGCTGACTTATTGGGGTTCTGAACTTTTAACGAATGTTGATACCATTCATACAAATCACTTAGATGTGTTAATGAATGATGGGGCAGGGGATTTGAGTTTAAACATTTTAGCAAATACGATAAACATTCAAAATCCACATGGTTTTGCGAACCTATTTCTGAAAGGTTTTTGTTCTTACCTGCGACTTGATATCGACGGAAATGGTTGTTTTGACACGCGTAACATGCTTGTTGATGATTCAATTTCAGTTATGTATGCGTCCAATGGAAAGTCATTCTTGTCAGTTGATCAACTGAAAATCAAAGCTGAATTATCCAATTCCGGTGATATTTGGGCTTATGGTGTCCCATCTAGTATTCAAAAAGTCCGCTATTCGACTGGTGATTTAATTTTAAAATAAGGATGAAAAGATGGCTGATTATGCTGATTCAAATTTGCAGTACTGCAGTTTGGGCAGAAAACAAGGATACCTTGCTTTTCCAAATGCATGGACTTATTGATGGTTATTCCACACTTGGTAAATCTAATCCATTGGGAAAGGTGCCTTATTTGGTCTCTTCTTCAAACCTAAATTCGTTTGAAATCAACTTAAATCTAGTAGAGCTAACCTGGGAAAATAGCAAATGGAAATATGCCCTTTCTCCGGCTATTGGAACTTATATGCAGCAGAATTACGCGAATGAAAAATGGTACAAAAGATGGATTTATGAAGCTTATATACAGCGAAAGTGGAATCGGTCAAGTCTAGCAATGGGTGTCTTCAGTTCGCCATATACCCAAGAGACGCCGAAAAGCATTGATCAAATGAGTTACTCTAGGAGCTTGGCCCCCGAATATGTTCCCTACTATATCAGTGGATTCAAATACCAGTTAAATTTAAACCGTTACTGGAATTTGTCCTTGTTTGCGATGAATGGTTGGCAGAAAATGGATTATTCTCAATTTTCACCATCCTTTGGTTCATTGTTAGAATTTAAGCGAGACCGTTGGAAGTTCAATTGGTCGACATACATTGGGAGGG
>CANMFV010000159.1 GCA_947496835.1 Flavobacteriales bacterium
AATATTTTAGTTTCTTATAATACGTTTCGTCGTTTTTTTGGAATCATTGAATACAGAGCCCCACGCTCATCCACTTTAGATGCCTTGTCCAAATACATTGGTTTTTCATCGTACCATGATTTTAACAGTCGGTTTCATTCCGTAGATGAATGGTCTAAGTGGGAACATATGTTTAAGGGAATTGATCAAGGTGAAGCAACAGAATTAGCAAGCATCTTCAAATATCGTTTTTCTCAAAAAGAGGATTTTCCTTATTCCTTTGCGGTCTTGTTGCGAGAATTGATTTATAGACGAGATTTACCATCCTTAAAAGTTATTTTATCACAGGATGAATGGTCTTTTTCAAATTTACCGTATCAGGTTGCCTTAAAGATTGGAGTCGTTGTTGGACGTCAATTTCGGTTTGTGGAAGATGAAACGTTTGAAAGAGAATTGCTCAAATTGCCAATGTTCCGGGCCCTTGTATTGAAAATGTTTGTTGATTATTCCGGATTGAATAAAAAGTATGGGAGATGGATTTCATATGTGAATCAATTAACTGACCTTGATGAGGAATCCGTGATTTTCACGAATGGCGTGTTGATTTGGAAAGATTTACTGAATGGCTTGAAAATTACAGCTGAACACATAGTGCGCATGCCAAAGCTAAATGAGAATTTACACCCCATTTTATATGGACGGATCGCAGGTTTACACTTGATTTCTGAGATGGAACCAAAGGAGCGTGCACACATATTTGCTAATTGGTCTAACTTGATTAAAATGAGTCCAGAGCGAACCTTGGAATACATTTTCGTGTCGAATGTTCAGTGTTTGGTTTTCCCTTTCATGGAATTCTCTCATTTTTTAACCAGCTTTGAAAAACATGCATCACAACTCCATTTTTGGTACAATTTATCTCAGCTAAATGTGTACTATCTAACATTAGTACAGTATGCTATTTTTGTCGGGGAAATAGAAAAAGCTCGGACCTACCTTCATCAAACAGACCTCAGTTATTTGAGGTACGGTTATGATGAATTCCTTCTCTTGTTCGTTTACTTGTTCCAACACGAACTTTGTCAAGATTTAACGGAACGGGAAGAAATTTGGGGTAAACTATTAAGACAGACAGCATATTTAAATTACCCGATTTTTACAGAGGAATATTTCACGGAGTATTTCATGAAATTAATTCCCAAAACCGACATGTAAATATTCAACTTTAACCTATGAGCATTACTCAATGTCATAGATGACTTCAATTGAAACTAATTCTTCCAAGACTTATTGCTTAGCACGATTTATTGAAGTCAATAGAATGAGAAAGATACAAAGTAAAATTCCTGAACTTACAATGTATAAGGGCGTTGAGAGTTTAACGATAACTTCTAAAAAATTCAGGAAAATGAAAAGCATCAGAAAAACAGACGATATTGCTCTTATATTCATTGTTGTTCGTGGTAATTCATATTGAACACACAGCATAAAAATAAGCGGAATCACCATTGAAATAAAACTGCCAATGGTAATTAGATTCTTACTTTCTACACTTGCATAGGAATAAAATCCATAAGAGATGAGAGCGCTTAAAATAATGGATATTATCGTGAAACTTGAATTTATTTTCATGTTAGTTATGGTTTTGGTAGTGTTGGTGGACAAAGAATCACAAGCTTTAAAATTTCTGGTATTTGCTCAGCGTGCACCCAATTAGATAAGCCTGGCTTCCAGATAAACGATTCTTTTGTTATTTCTTTTGACGTGATTAAACGACTTATTTCATGTTCGGAAAAAGGACCAGCTTGTTGGTTATCAATAACAGCATAATACAGAACTTGCATAGGTGCTAGATGTGTATTATGATGTCCAGATACGTGCATATGATCCATCGTATGGTTCATTGTTTTTACCATTTGTTGTGCAACAGCCATACTAAGGCCAAACTCAACAAGTTTGTCTATCGCAAAAAAGTTATCTTCCATTTATCAAAAAATAAAATTTATATTATCGGAGGTGGAGGTGGAGGAGGAACTGCAGCGAATAAAGTGTTAATTTCTTGTACATTCCCAGCTAATTCCCAAGCGGTCATTCCTTGCTTCCACACATGCGTATTTTGAGTCAGCTGTCCATTTTGAACCATTTGTTGTAATTGCTGTAAATTAAAGGGTCCAGCTGTTTGACCGTTTATTGCAACACTATATGCAATTGTGGGAGGTGGAGGTGGTGTATTTTGCTGTTGCTGCATATTTTGCCCCATATTATTCATCATACCAGCCATTTGATTTCCCATTGCTCCTCCCATCATCATTCCTGTCATCATTCCTGCCGGGTTCATTCCGCCCCCTGAATTCATATCGCTCATAGTACCCAGACTTTCTGCTCCGGTTTTTAAAACATCCGTTTGTTGGTTCAAAGCATGAGCGCCAATAAAATTGGTTTCGGTTTGCAATTTCTGAGCTCTTTGAGCTTCATCACGTTGAATTTGCAGGGTATCCTCTAAGTTTTTTGCGTTAATACCTTGCATATCATTCATGTTTTTGATAGTCACATCGGTTTGCGCTGTCAATGTTTTTTCTTGCTGATTTCTAGTTACCTGGAGAAGTTTTTTAAATCCATCACTTTCTTGATCTAATTCCAATGAATCAATATCAAAGCGTTTTAGGTTAACTCCGAAGTCCTCAGAAAAAACATCTTTAAGTTTATCCTTCAGATGTTCATTTATCAAGTCAAGATTTTCTTCAAGTTGAACTAAGTTCAGTGGATTGGTGCGGTTAATATTCATTACACCAGATTTTACACCACTAGTAACGGCGGATTTAACAAGGTTTTTAAAGACTTCTAACTCAAAATTAATTAGACGCGTATTTTTTATAAATAATTTGTAGTCAGTGACATTAAAAATTAGTTGTCCTCTTACGGACATAGGAACTGGAAAATCAGGTAGTCTACTGTCGGTAATATTGAAATAGGGTACGCCAAATTTAATAGGAATATTTCCGGCTAAATTGATAAAGTATATTTCGGCCTGAAAAGGTGATGATCCGCCAAAAGCTGCTCCGACAATCGAAGTTAAAATGGGGAAATTTGCTGATTTAATGGTTTGATCAAATGGACCTACAATAAAGTCTTGCATGGACCCATCTTTTTGTTGGTAAACAAAAACAGCAAGCTCGCCATCTTTCACGCGTAAGCTACTGCCATAGCGGATGGCATTTTCTTTTTTTGTGGAATTAGCTTCTCCCGAAGGACTCCATTTCCAAACTAAATATTCATGTTCATCGCAACGAATCACATCCATCATTCCGCCTTCTGTTTTCTTGCCAAAAAGTCCCATAACTATTTTTTTACATGAATTATTTTAGCATCAATCAGCATGTTTTCAATTACTTGTATTGTTGCTTTGTCGTTTGACATTGATAATTTTGCTTTGGTAAATATTTGCTCTGCTTTTTTACGCCAAATCGAATTCCATTTAGATATGTATTTACCTTCCTCATTGAAACGATTTATAAAAGCTACGTCCTGAATTTTACTTGTAGAGAGGGTTAAAAACTCAATAATCTCCTCTTTAGAGTTGGGCACAGGGAAATTCATGATCATTTCTTCTTTTCTAATATCGGTCGTAGACCATTTTGGAGGTTTTGACTTGTTGATGACAAAAATGACAATATTATATGGGATTAAAATGGGGTATAAAAAAACCCATTTTATGATGGTTCCGCAGCCAATATTCCCACTTATTTTTTGAGAGCCAAAAAGACTTTCTTCTCTACCTGCTTCCAATTCATTCAGTTTGTCAAAAAATTTTGTGATGTTTTGAGATGCATTTATGTTTCTGAATTCAGTGCCACAATCAGAACATTTCGTTGAAAATGACTCTGTTATTGCACCACATCCTGGACATTTCTTTACATCACCGAGTTTATCTGAAACTGGAGC
>CANMFV010000160.1 GCA_947496835.1 Flavobacteriales bacterium
TCATCCCAACCATGAAAAAGTCATTCTCAGTAAGGAAATTTGATTTCATTCCATCCGTGATTAACTCTAATGACGTTTCTTTAAAAGCTTGTCGAACAACTAAGGAATCGATCATCTTCGATTGAAAGTTCACATAACTGACTTCAATGTTTTTATTTTGAAATTCCGTTGAATAGGTGAAATCGTTGTTGGTTACCTCGGACATGTAACATTTGTGTGCTTCTGTTTTTGTTTTGCCACTTGCTAAATCTTGCATGTGAACAAGTACATGAGGTTCAGAGGTATAGATGAAATCAGATGATGTCCCCTCTTTAATTTTCATGAGTCCTTCGAAGCTCACGTAGCGCGTTATCGCAGCACCAAAAATGATAATTAAAAAAGACAAGTGAAACAACAATGTCGCGATTTTTTCACGTCGAAACATCTTGTATTTAAAGATATTGGAGAGTAAATTCAGGGACAAATAAACAAGGAGTATTTCAAACCACATCGCATTGTAGATAATGATTTTCGCACTTTGAATTCCATAGATTGATTCAATGAACGTAGCAGCGCCAATTCCAACTAAAAATAAGATCAATCCAAGGGACATCATTCGCATGGAAAAAAGTGAGGCAAGGAGTTTATCCAACATGTGCTAATTTTTTACTGCAAAAATACGACTTGTCCGTTTGATTCTTGATAGGAAAGAAGTATTCTTGTGAAATAATTTCTACACGTTATTCACATGAAACAATTCTTAAGCTTTCTTTCAGTCGTTCTGTTAAGTCTACATTCAATTTACGCTCAAAAAAGTAAAAGTTTGTTACTTGTTCCAAATGATCAAAAGGCATCTTTTGGCACATTGGAAAGTTTTAAATTGCCATTTAGTGATTCCATCAAACGTCAAGTGGTCGTGTGGTTACCAGCCAATTATAATTTTAAGGTTGAGTATGCGACCATATACATGCATGATGGACAAATGCTTTTCGATTCGACAGTAACTTGGAACAAGAAAGAATGGAGAGTCGATGAAACGGCAGACAGTTTGATTTCCAATGGAATTACACGTCCTTTTATTGTTGTGGGAATTTACAATGATCCACCCAATCGGTATGCTGAGTTTTTCCCTCAGCAAACCGTGAATTATATGCAGCCAACTTATGTTTCAAAGCTTACCGCTACGCTATGGAGAGGAGAACTGAGAGCTGACGAATACCTAAATTGGATGAAGAAGGAACTGATTCCGTTTGTGGAAGATCACTATCCCGTTAGTCATAAACGTGAAGATCGTTTTTTAATCGGTTCCAGTATGGGTGGATTGATTTCACTTTACGGTTTAACACAAAAACCCAAGACATTTGGAGGGGCTGCTTGCCTTTCTATCCATACACCGATGATTAATCTTCAAATGATAGGAGATGATGCCATGAATCAATTGGCACTTCCGTTCAATGCTTATTTAAGAAAAAAACTTCCGTCACCAAAAAAAGTGAAAATTTATATTGATCGAGGAACAGAAACCTTGGATGCGAATTATGGCCCATATCACGAAGTTTTATTAAGTACGCTGATGAAGGGTGGGTTCGAACCCAGCCCAAATTATTTGACTCTCGTTTGGGATAAAACCGGACATGATGAGGAGTCTTGGGCAAAGCGATTGGCTGTCCCAATAAAATTCTTGTTGATAAATGACAAGTAGGAAAATCAACGCTTCCAAACATTTTTATAAATTTGTCAAAGTTCCCGTGCGGATTTAGTAAAGAAAGGAATGAAGACCATATTAATATTAGGAGCAGGGTTATCTGCTTCATCACTCATAAGATACTTGTTAGCTCATTCAGAGGCTGAAAATTGGCATCTAAAAATAGTTGACCAAAACTTAAGTTTAGTTCAAAAAAAAATCAATGGGCACCCTAACGCAGAAGCACTTTCCTTTAATGCGTTGGATTCGATAGAACGTAAGCCGGCAATTGCACATGCAGATTTAGTTATTTCAATGTTACCGGCGATTTACCACGTAGAAGTCGCAAAAGATTGTATCGAAGTTAGAACTGATTTAATCACACCATCCTATATTTCTGCGGAAATGCACGCTTTAAATGAAGACGCAAAGAAGGCGGGAATTGTCATCATGAATGAGATTGGAGTGGATCCAGGAATCGACCACATGAGCGCAATGAAAGTGATTGATCACATCAAGTCCATTGGCGGAAAATTAAGCAGTTTTAAATCGTTTTGTGGAGGATTGTTAGCGCCGGAGTCAGATAATAATCCGTGGCATTATAAATTCACTTGGAATCCAAGAAATGTAATTGTTGCTGGACAAGGTCCGGCAGCATTGTACATGGACAACAACGAATACAAATACATTCCATATTCACAATTATTCAAAAAGTTAGATCGTTTTGAAATTGCACCTTATGGAGAATTTGATGGATATGCGAATCGAAATTCATTGATTTATTCATCCACTTACGGAATTGAAGGAATTCCAACAATTTACCGTGGGACTTTGCGTCGCCCGAATTATTGTCAAGGTTGGGATGTATTCATTCAATTAGGAATGACAGATGATTCGTATGCCATGACGAATTCCGAAACCTTAACACCAAGATCTTTCTTGAATGCATTTTTGCCCTATGAATTAAATACTCCTGTGGAGGATAAATTTAAAAAAGTGCTTGGAGAGGAAAATGCGTATTTGTTTCATCAATTTGAAAGCATGGGAATCTTTGATGATTCATTTACTTACGGAATTGAAAATGCGAGTCCAGCCAAATTATTACAACAATTACTTGAGCCTAAATGGAAATTGGAACCTGGAGACAAAGACATGTTAGTCATGTACCATGAATTCGAATTCCAATTCCAGAATGAATTTAAGAAAATCACATCATCCCTTGTTGTTTTGGGTACGGATGAAACATATACCGCTATGTCTGACACCGTTGGACTACCTGTGGCAATTGCAGCTAAATTAATTTTAGCTGGTGAAATCCAAGAGAAAGGAGTAACATTACCCGTTAATAAGAACGTATACGAACCCATTTTAAGGGAATTGGAAACATTCGGAATCATCTTTGAAGAAAAAGAACAAACAATATAAAAAAGAAATTATGGAAAACGAAGAAAACCACATGAACATTGAATTGTCTGAAGAAATTGCTCTTGGCACTTATTCCAACCTTGCGATTATTACACATTCTCCAGCTGAGGTAGTATGTGATTTCGTGCAGATTATGCCTGGAATGCCAAAGGGAAAAGTGCGTTCTCGCGTCCTGATGACACCACAAAACGCTAAAAGATTTTTACAAGCGTTAACGGATAACATTCAAAAATACGAGCAGAATTTCGGCGTAATTGATGATCCACAAGCTGGATTTCCCCCAATGAATTTTGGGACGCCAAATACAATGGCATAAACTAAAAAGATGTTACTGTCGATTTGTATTCCAATCTATAATTCGGATATCCGTCCGATAGCGGCGGAACTCCATCGACAAATTCAAGCATATTCATCGGAAGTCGAACTCCTTTTTTTGGATGACGCTTCCGATGTTTTTTTTAAGGAATTAAATAGAAGTGTAGGAGCATTTAGCTATTACCAAGAGTTGCCTATAAATATAGGTAGGTCAAAAATTCGAAATGCATTTTTACCCTTTGTTAAAGGAACGCACTTGCTTTTTTTGGATGGGGATTCAATCGTATGTCGAGCGGATTTCATTCAGAAATACCTTGAATTCATTCGCCATAATTCCATTGATTTGGTTGTTGGCGGACGAGAAGAAACAACTTTAAAGCCTTCTCGCTCCCATTTGTTGCGATGGGAATACAGCCGTAAAAGAGAAAGTAAAACGACCGAAGAAAGAATTACAGATCGAAAAAGTGGATTTAAATCAAATAATTTCATCGTAAAAAAATCCATTTTGGAGGAGA
>CANMFV010000161.1 GCA_947496835.1 Flavobacteriales bacterium
GATTTAGGATATTTTTTAGAATCGTAACGTGCGCTGTATCCGAAATAGAGGATTCGGTATTTGTTGCTTTACGCGCATTCACTACTGCAGATGAAATGCTTTTCTCTGTGTCCAACAATACACCGAGAACATAATCGTAACCGAGTATATTTCCAATACGCGCTAATGTTTTCGCTCTCCAAGATGGACCTGGAAGTTGATCTAACGGTAATCCATTGCTGTGTGCGAATGCTTCGGCATGACTAAGTTCAATCGCACTCATCTGAACGAATACCTTTGCAACGTTTTCGTCTTCTTCGTGTTCCGCTAAAAGAGCGTAAAGAAAACTGGCGTCAATTTCTGTTTGAATGCTTTTTAAATTAATCATGAATTCTTGTTTACGAAAGATTGAATTAAGGTACGGAATTTATCGTTTCATTCCTATTATTCGATCGGGCCTTGTTTGAAAATGAGGTTATTTGCTCGTTTGTAGGGAAGGAAATACTTTAAATCCAAGGATAAATAAGAACCATTGACATCTCCAAACGCCACTTTTGATTCGTTGACATATTGGTGTTTTGTAACTAAAAGAAAAACAGGAGCCATGGCCACACGAGCAGATCCACCTAGGTAAAATACGCCACTTTTCTTTGTGCGGTATTCAAATCCAACACTTGAGATTAAATCAAAAGAGATTTTTTTATGAATATCGACAACACCTTGATGAAAAAACTCATGTTTTCCCCGTGGATTTGTGATGATCCCAACACTGGACGGTTTGTTTTGCAAAGCTATTCCTAGTGACGCATTTGCAAAAAACTCTTTCGATAATTTCACATTAATAAGCGCTGAAACAGGAATATCGTATTGAATGAAATTCATGGTACCATATGCTGTAATAGCAGAATCTGTTTCGGACATTGTTATTCCAAAATGACGTTGAACGTAATTTAGTCCGGTTTCGATGGAAATTAATTCACTTATTCCGAGTCGAACAACACCGCCAAATGTATAGCCGACTTGCTGTTCAATCGTGGTCGTGAAGGATTCTTTTGTCAAGGTCAATGCATTCGGTCCGATGGCATCTGAAGGAATAATCATTCTCGATTGAAACCCGAAATAGTTAGGTACACCAAATTTGTTTTCTTTTTGAGAAAAGAAAGAGTGGGAGACAAGCAAAAACAAGAGTAATAGATATCGCATGTTGTCAGAACGTAAATATAAAGAAACTTGTATAGTTAATACATTCATTTATTCTGAAATCCAAGTCGTATTGTATTCAATTGGACGTCTATGTGCTTGCGGCCATTCAACATCAGGATATCCTACATAAAAGATTCCCAAGCACTTATCGCGACTACTTAAACCTAAAAATGAAGTCATTTCTTCGCTGTAAATTACTTTTGGTGTCGCCCAGAATCCACCTAAACCATAAGCTGTACAACTCAAATGTAAGTTTTGAATCGCACAAGCCACTGCTTCAATCTCTTCGATTTCAGGTATTTTCTCTTCTTCTTGTCGTTTCATGCTAACGGCAATTACAACAGAAGAAATCAAAGGACGACGCAACATCTTTGCCAATTTGGCATCGTTTTGCTGTTCTTTCGGTGTCAATTTCAAATACGTTTCACCTAAGAAAGTACTTAATTTCTGAAGTCCACCATCAGTAAACACATGAAAACGCCACGGTTGTGTATTCCCGTGTGTTGGAGCCCATTGCGCATTCGTTAAGAGTAACTCTATTTGATCTTTTTGCACTTTTCGTATGGAAAATTGTTCCGGATAAATCGTTCGTCGACTTTTAATGAGTTCGTTGATTTCGGATAAATTGAAACGCATAGACATTATTTTTCACAAAGATAATCGATTTCGAATAGGAGCAGGGGATTCGGAAATTGAATTAAGTGTATATTTACTCAAAATTAATCAGGATGAAAAAAGTCTTAACAATCACGACTGGCCTTGTTGCAGGAATTAGCGTGATGCTTTTATTTGGATATCCATTTAGTCAAGCGCTATTTACAGGAGTTTGTGCCACCTTTGGCATGTACGTTGGACAATACTTCAGTAAGCGTAGAGCGAAGAAAATGAATAGCTAAAAAGAACTAATTCCTTTGTGTTTTATAGCGCCAACTTCGTCTTATTCATCCAAATCAATTGAACTTCTGTCGTTTCTTGGAGTCGTTCCGCAAGTTTGAAATAGCGTTCAGAAAGAGAGGATAAGAAATCCTGTGCTTTGTTACCTTCATCGCTTAGTCCTTTCATCTTGTCAATTCCCCAAAATTTCACCAAATGATCGATGATATTTGCGTAATCGTGGCTCGTGTACACACCAATTTTTTGAGTGATTGATGCGTAGTTTACGTATTGTTTTTTGTCTGTTCCGAAGTCCATTAGAGAAGCCGGCATAACAATTTTCCTTTTCATCATCTGAACGAAAGCTGCTAATGCACCATTAGGATCAGCTTCAAACACTTTGCTCATGAAAAACTTGTAAGCTTTCTCGTGCAATGCTTCTTCACCTGCGATGGTATTGCAAATTTTCGCTAACAATTTATCTCCTGATTTGTAGGCGATTTTCCCTGTGTTTACATGCGATATTTTTGTTGCACGCTCTTGAAACGAAGTGTAGATGAGTCCGTTGTATGGATCCGCTGATGTTTGAAGATCAACACCATTATGAATTAAACGTTGAATGGTCATTTCCACTTCACGCATGTCCACGCGTCCACTGAGGTACAAGTATTTGTTCAATAGGTCACCGTGACGGTTTTCTTCGGCTGTCCATAAGCGGGACCAACGTGCCCAAGCGCTTGTACTTGCCACATTTCGTTCCACATTGACACCTTCCAATAAGTTAAAAAACGTTTGGTAACTCGGAAGTGCTTCTTCGGTGATCATGTTTCCAATCAACGAAACCATTACGGTATCTGGAACTTGAGCGATGCTTTCTTGAAGCCCGCGCACTTGATCTATAAAATCAGCATCCGCAGCATTTGGAATAAAATCCGTTGGTTGCCAACATTCTTCAGGCAGATTCATTTTATCCTCAATAAAGGCATGAACATCAGATTCAAGTGATTTTAGTACCTCTATTTTGTGTTCGAATGCCATGCTAGAATGTGGTTTAAGAATTTTGATGCAAAAATAAGATTAATTACAGAACTTTTAAGGGTTTTCTTAAACTCAGTTATTTTTTCACAGGATGAAGCAACTCGTTCAAAAGCTCGCACCTCATTCGTTGAATTATTACGTTTTAGAAAATAGTCATTAGTGAAACTATTAAAACCGTATAACATGAACAAACTAAAACGATTATTCTTGGCACTTTTTAGTGTCATTTCTTTAAACGTTTTCTCACAGGCACCGAAGTACACATATACCAGTATTGTCAGATTCGGAATAGCTTACATCCTTGAATAATAAACGAAGGTAGCGTTTAAGCGATGGTTTGTTTTTTAATACTTTGAATGAAAAATATGAATATATCCATTCTTAATATTTTCTTTAGATGAAAGTATGTAAAAATATGCACCATCATTTAATTCCTCACCAGTCATCGATTTTCCAATAAATGGCGATCCACCATTTGAATATTCGTAAACCAATATACCCCATCGATTAAATATAGATAATTTGAACTCTTGACAAGATTGAAAATACGATTCAATATTCAATTCGTCATTAACACCATCGCCATTCACAGTAATTACATTTGGAAAATCTAGGTCGTCAATTGTAGATAAATTAATAATACTTAAGTCGACATATGAATTAGGGCTAATGCAACCACCGATTAATACATTAACCTCATAGACACCTTGATTTTCGGGATAGGCAATTAAAGAATTGCTCGCATTATTTGAATAGAAATTACTTGGGCCAGACCAAGTAAAATATCCATCGGGTAGTGAATCAGCCTCAAAAACAAA
>CANMFV010000162.1 GCA_947496835.1 Flavobacteriales bacterium
GTGCAGAAAAATGCAACGGCTTATGTCAATGTTGGATTTCTAAACCGCACACCACAATTCTCGAATGTCATCGATAACAATACCAATAGTTTCTTCGGTGAAATCGTCAATGAAAAGATTCTATCAGCGGAAGGTGGATACAATTATGCAAAAGAGAAATTCGGATTCAATGTCAATGCATACGCTACCAATTGGAAAAACAAGCCTTTTCCATACGGTGTTGCTGTTCCTGATCCAAATGATCCAACTGAATTTATTCGCATTAATATTAATGGAATGGATGCCGTTCACCTCGGTGGAGAATTTGACGCCGCGTTCAAATTTTCCAAAAAACTTTCTGGGGATATTATGCTTTCCGTTGGACAATGGTATTGGAATTCATCCAAAACAGTATTTATTCCTCAATATGATTCACTCGAATTTACTTTCGATGCTAAAGGAGTTCATGTAGGTGATGCTGCACAAACCGCAATGGCCGCAGCTTTGAGATATGAACCCATTAAAAATGGATACATCAAGGTTCAATTGCAATATTTTGATCGCTACTATGCTAACTTTGATCCATTCTCTTTGCAAGGATTAAATGGTGGAAGAGATTCCTGGAAAATGCCGTCCTATGCCCTATTGAATGTCTTCGCTGGATATAAATTCCCGTTCAAAACATTCTCGTTATTAACAACTGCTACCATCACAAACGCTTTAAATACCACGTATATATCCGATGCGACAAACAACGCAAATGATATTTACAATAACTTCGATGCCCAATCTGCAAGCGTCATGTTTGGAGGTGGATTTAGATTTAATGTTTCACTCGCAATTCAATTTTAATTATGACAAAAGGAATACTTAGTGCCTTAGCCTTTTTCGCTGTATTCAGTGGGAAAGCACAAACCATTTCTCAAGTTCGAAACTTAGGAATCGGTCAAACAGTTACTGTTACAGGCGTTGCCACGAATGGTAGTGAATTGGGAAATATTCGTTACATTCAAGATGGTACCGCTGGTATTGCTTGTTATGGATCTATCGTATCTTCTGTTCAGCGAGGTGATTCAATTACAGCAACTGGCGTTTTATTTGACTTCAGTGGTTTGTTGGAATTGTCGCCAACTTCGAATGTAATTAATCATGGACCCGGTGTTTTACCGCAAGCCCAAATTATCCCATTTTCGAGCGCGAATGAGTCTTTAGAGGCACAGTTAGTGCGTTTTGACAATGTGACATTTGTACAGACAGGAAACTTCGCTACGGGAAATAGTACAGTGCAAGTAATTGCCGGAACAACCACGTTTGATGTCCGAATCAATGGATCAACGAATATTGATGGAACTGCAATCCCAACAGGACCTATTTCCATCGTTGGTGAATTAGGACAGTTCAATGCGAATTACCAAATCATCCCAAGAAATTTATTAGATATTTTCCCTTACGTTGCTCCGGCAAGAGAAATTAACGTAAAAGTAAACGGGACTACAGTTTTAAACAACGACACCTATGTTGTTGGCACGACTGCTACAACTTCTGTGACCATTGAAAATACTGGAGTTTCCGCTTTGACACTTTCAGGTGTTTCCTTTACTGGTGTGAATGCTTCAGAATTCGGAATAAACTTAACAACAGGAACAGTTGCGGGTTTAGGAAGCAATAATTACTCACTTACCTTTACTCCAACCGGAACTGGTACACGTACAGCTACCATTTCTATCGCGAATAATGATAGCGATGAAAATCCATATATCATTAATTTATACGCTATTGGAACAAATAACCTAGCGACCGAACCAACAGCTAATCCATCTAACTTAACTTTTCCGTTGGTGAAAGCATATACGGTAGGTGGACAATATTCTGCTGGAACAAATGCGGAAAATTATATTGTACTTTGGAAAAATGGTGCTGCTGTTACAGCGATGCCAACCGATGGAACAAGTTACAAAAGAGGTGATGTGGTTGGTGATGCACGCGTTGCATACATCGGAAGTGGAACCGGTTTCACACCACGTGGAATCATCGCCAATCAAAACTACCATTTTGCAGTTTACGCATACAATGGTCCAACTGGATTCGAAAATTACAAAACGACAACACCTGCAACTGGAAATGTAACAAGTCAAGGTGAACAAATTGGAAACTACTATTCAGGAATTACTTCAGGATCCGCTTCATTCTTGAATGATTTAAGTACCTTGATTAATCAGCACACTGTCGTTTCATACTTCAATTACAAAACTACTGTCATGAATCAATTTGAGATTCGTGATACGACGAATGGACAATCTTTCGTGACATGTGTTTATTCCGGAGAACGCAAAGTATTTGATGAGCCATTTGATTGGACAGCACAAGGATATTCTAGAGAGCACACGTATAGCCACTCTTGGATGCCAACATTTCCAGCTAACAATCCAGAACAACCGGAATACAGTGACCAACACAACTTGTATCCAACAAATTTACAACAAGCAAATACGCCTAGAAGTAACCTTCCTTTGATGGATATTGACGGAAACGTTGTCTTTACTTACTTGGAAGGAAGTGTAGGATACAGTGGAAATCAATTGGTTTACGAACCACGTGCAGCTCAAAAAGGAAATGCAGCCCGATCAATTTTTTACATGGCAACTGCGTACAATGGTCAATTAGGTAACAACTGGCAAATACCCGCAAACCAGAGTCAAGAGTCTTTGAAAACATGGCATTTTAATGACCTTCCTGACAATTATGAAATCGCAAGAAATGAATTTATTTTCAGCAAACAAGCAAATAGAAATCCATATGTTGACTCCGTGAATTTTGCTTGTCACGTTAACTTTGCGAACATGTCTTATTTAGTATGTGATGCCGGAATCGATGAGAAATTAGCTTCTAACTTCTCTGTGTTCCCAGTGCCTGCTTCGGAAAAATTGTTTGCGCAAGTGAATGGATTAGAAATCGTTGAATATACGATTACGGATATGCAAGGAAGAGTGATAAAATCATCTTCGAATGTTCAAGTTCCTGTTTTAGAAATTGAAACTTCTTCATTTAAAGCTGGAATGTACCTTCTTCAAGTTGGGACATCATTCGGTCAAGTACAACGTGAATTCATTATCGAATAATGATCAAACATTTGATATTCTTTTTGATTGGAGCAAGCCTTGTGGCTTGCTCTTCTCATTTAAGCGTATCCGTATCAAAAACTCCATTACAGATTGATTCACCCGAAAAAGAAGAAGTACGTCGGTTTATCTCACCTTTTAAAGATTCCATGGATCGTGCCATGAATCAAATTCTCGCCGAAAATAGTGTTTCAATGGAAGTTGGTCGACCTTCGAGTTTATTGGGGAATTGGACAAGCGATGCCTTGTTTATGAATCAAACGAGAGCAGTAAGAATGTCGGAACCAATCTTTTGTTTATTAAATACCGGTGGAATTCGCTCTTCACTTGGAAAAGGACCAGTAACGCTCGGTGATATTTTTCGAATCATGCCTTTTGAAAACAGTATCGTTTGGCTACGATTACCCATTTCAACCCTTGAGAAAATACAAAACTACCTGCTACAAAGCGGTGGAGAACCAATTTCAAATGCGTCCATGATAAACGGGAAATTCATGGTAAACGGAGTAAGCGAATCGACTCAATTTATTTGGGTCATAACCACTGATTACCTTGCCAATGGTGGCGACCGCATGAACTTTTTTCAAGACGCCGTTGAACGGTTCGACAAAAAGACTTTGTTACGCGATGTGTTTATTGAAGAAGCAAAATCGCAGAAAAACCTAGTTGTTTCATCCGAAAAACGCATTCAATAAATGAAACGAAGATCTTTCTTAAAAAAAAGTATTCTTGGATCTAGTTCCTTGCTTCTATTGAATTCTTTTCAATGGACCA
>CANMFV010000163.1 GCA_947496835.1 Flavobacteriales bacterium
AAAGGTGGGGATAATATTTCTGTAAGTGCCTTTTACAAAGATTTCACGAACCACATTGAAATGGGATTTGGTGCATCGGGTATTACATGGGATAACAACGAAAATTCGTATGTCGCAGGACTTGAATTTGAAGGAAAAAAACAACTTGGAAAAAACTTTGAGTTCCGCGGTAATGTCACAGTAGTTAAGTCCTATTCACAATTTATTCGTAAAGACTTAGTTATTTTACCAAACAACCAAAGTTTGTACACTCCTATTGATACGGTAGAGCGCACCATGTTTGGACAAGCACCTTATATTTTAAATGGAATTTTGAGTTATACCTCAGATACGCTTGGTCTGACGGCAACAGTTAGTTACAATGTGCAAGGGCCACGATTGGTATTAACGGGAATTTTAAAAGGACGACCAGATGTGTATGAGATGCCTAGAAATACAGTGGATATTAAAATCACAAAGTCACTTGGAACACATTTCTCAACGAGTTTAACAATTCGCGATCTTTTAAATGCGCCGGTTTTGAGAGCTTACAAAACACCTAACGGATACATTGATTTCGACCGTTTCCGTTATGGATCAACGTTTCAACTTGGATTATCTTACAAATTATAAAAAATGAAAATAACGCAACTTAGTTTAGTTTTTTGTTTGACTCTGCTTTTTCATTTGAATGGAAATGCACAGCTGCAAAAGGTAATTGTCGAGAAATATTATATCTCGGATGCAACTGATGCTACCGACACTTTGGGTGGTGGAATTGACATAGGATCAACTACTTACCGCATTTATGTTGATTTAGCTCCTGGCTCCTTATTGAAGAAAATTTATGGGGATGCCAATCATCCCTTTTCCATTCAAAGTACGGCACCATTTTTCAACCACGAAAGTGATGGTCAAACCTTCGCGAAAGACTATGTTAAAAACCGCTATTTAGAGGGAACTGTTGCATTGGACTCATGGTTGACTTTAGGTCAAACGACAAAAACACAAGCAGCTAAAACGTATTTTGGTGTATTAAAGAACCAAGATGTAGATGGTTCCTTTATTGGAGGTACAAATAATGACGGCGGATCGGAATTGATTTCAACTGGATTATTAGCGAACAACGATCCTTTAGCAGGAATTCCCCTAACACAAGCAGATGGAATGGACACAATGGTAACTGTCCCTACAACTTGGACTCATTTTGGTGTGTTGGATTTTACAACTGGAAACGATTCAACTATTTTTGGGTCTCTTCAAAGTTCAAATGAGTTTACGTCAAGCAACTTTTTTTTAGCGAATACGGGTGTTTCAGGGCTTGTCGCTGATAGCAATCAAGTACTTGTTGCTCAATTGACCACATCTGGCGAATTGAGCTTCCAACTAAATATAGAAGTGGATGTTTGGAATGGGTCCAGCATGGAAGCGATACGTTATGTTTCTTCCAATGACACGATTTTAACAGGTGAAGTGTTCAATCCGTATTTGATTTATCCATCCACATGCGGGTGTAATAATTCAAATTACTTAGAGTTTGACCCAAATGTTGCTTGCCTTGAACCGGGAGCTTGCATCACTCCGATAATCATTGGTTGCATGGATACCATGGCCTGTAATTTCGACCCAGCGGTGAATGTCAATGTGACCAATTTATGTTGTTATCCTGGGAAATGCAATAACCGAGACATTGCGATTGTTTGTCCGGCATTACGTGGCGAAAACTTCGAGTTTTTAGTGTACCCGAATCCAAGTAGTGAAGATTTCTTTCTTGATGTATACAGTGGAATGGCAACTGAAGCGATTCAAGTCGAAGTCTTTAATACATTTGGGGTAAAAGTATATGAAAACACATTTGCTCCAAGCTCGATTTTAACAGGCGCATTATTGGAGTTGTCAACTGCTGAAAAAGGATTGTATCACATCAAAGTACAAATCGGAGAGCAGGTACAAACACAATTGTTATTTAAAAATTAACCCATGAAGCATATATTCTTTTTAGTTGTTTTTCTCATGCTAGGTTTGCAAGCGTGTAAAAAAGAAACGAAAACTCCTATTACCCTAGAATATGGCACCGTAAGCGATGCGGATGGCAATTCTTACAAAACCGTAAAAATTGGCGACCAATGGTGGATGTGTGAGAATTTACGTGTAAAGCAATTTCAGGATGGAACTGCGATTACCAATATTGGAAATGTGGACCAAGATTCACTGTGGGCGAATACAACTGCGCCTGCGTACAGTGTTTTGAATGACACGCTTTACGGCTGTTATTATAATAGCTTTGCGGTGCAAGATTCCCGAAAGTTAGCTCCTGCTGGCTGGCACATTCCTACCGATGAAGAATGGAAAACAATGGAGAAAACCATCGGAATGTCCGAAAGTCAGTCGAATCAATTGGCTTGGCGAGGAACGAATGAAGCAGAACTTTTATTGAATAAGAATGGAGAAGGATGGCAAACAGGAACAGTTCCGTTTGGAATTGACACCTATGATTTTTCTATCTTTCCAGCAGGATGTCGTTTATTTTCAGGAGAAATAACTTCTGGGTATACAGCATTTTTCTGGACGGCAACTTCTACCGCAAACGGTCATGCTTATTACCGTTATTTTGATTACCAAAAGAAAAATATTTTCAGACAAACGACTTACCCTCAGTATGGGATGAGCATTCGTTGTGTAAAAGACTAAAAAAGAAAAGATGATCCGAATATTCTGTTTATACGCCTTATTAAATACCACATTATTTGCGCAAAGTACGGAAACAACAAGTCCATGGACGATAGGTGTACTTGGAGGCGGTGCGGCTACTTACCGTTTTACTTGTACGGATGAGTCTATGCGTTGGTTGAAAGATGAGTTGGATTCATCTGAATCTAGGACCTCTGGATATTCTTACGGATTAAGTGCAGATTATAGTTTCTCGGAAAAATTGAGCCTACGCAGTGGTTTGGTTTTCACTCAATGCGGTCATGCACTCAAAAATTTAACTGCATATCAATCGTTCAGAATTAACTATCAGTTCATTGACCTTCCCTTAACGATGCGCTATGCTGTACCAACAGAAAATGCCAACGTGGTTTTTGGTGCTGGCCCACAGTTGTCCTACATGCTTCGTTCAAGAGCACTGTACCAAGGCATTGATGATGTGGCATTAAACAAAACAACCATCAACGACGAATCCCTTCGCAAAATAGGTGTGGCACTTGGCGCACAAGTATCGTACGACCGTTACCTAGGCAACAACAGTTACCTCGAATTAGGACTTCAATACCGTCAACAATTGTTGAGTGTTGCCCAAGGATCTGTCAATCGCCTACCTTTTTCTTTTGGCGCATTCCTAGGCTTCCGCCAAGGATTTTAAATTTATCCGCCGAAGTAGCGCTAGCTACGAAGGATGATTATTACGCCGAAGTAGCTTCGCTGCCACTTTACTGCCGCGGTTCACTTCTCAAAACAGTAGCTCTGCTGCAGCTTTACCGCTGCGGTTAATTCTTAAAACAGTAGCTTCGCTGCAGTTGCACTGCTGCGGTTCACTTCTCAAAACAGTAGCTTCGCTGCAGTTGCACAGCTGCGTTTCAATTCTCAAAACGCACACAAGTTCCATGTAGATTTTTCTTGTTATAAAGCTATGCAACATGAGTTAAAAAAATAGCAATTATTTCCTAACACGAACTGTCCTTACTCGCCGAGATGTATTTATACGCTATACTCATATAACTGTGCTTTTAAATTTCGACTATTCATTTAAGAGCGAATGTTTGAGCAGTTCAACTGAAGCGATGTAGATAGTTCTCATTAACGACCAAATGTTACTCGCTCCTATTTTCCCTTACATTTTAATAAATTTTCTTTTCACTTTTCACCATAACTTTTATCGTTGATTC
>CANMFV010000164.1 GCA_947496835.1 Flavobacteriales bacterium
AATCATTCAGAAATCGCATGCAGTTGGTGCTAAAGTGCTCATCGATGGGGCACAAAGTATTCAACACATGCGCATTGATGTAAAAGAGTTAGATTGTGACTTCTATGTTTTTTCAGGCCACAAAGTATTTGGTCCTACAGGAATCGGAGTGCTTTACGGAAAAGAAGATATTTTAGACCGAATGCCGCCCTATCAAGGTGGAGGTGACATGATTGCTCGCGTCACGTTTGAACGAACAACATACAACGAACTTCCGTTTAAATTTGAAGCTGGGACACCGCACATTGCTGGAGGAATTTGTTTAGGTAAAGCGTTTGAATACTTAGAATCTGTTGACATGGAAGCCGCAGAGCGTCACGAAAGAGAATTAGCGAAGTATGCCGAGGACATGTTGGATACGTTTGAAGGTTTACAAATAATTGGAGAGGCAAAAAATAAAACTTCCGTTGTTTCTTTTTCAGTGAAAGGAATTCATCCATTTGACATTGGCACGCTATTGGACAAACAAGGTGTTGCCGTGCGAACCGGACACCATTGTACACAACCACTCATGGATTTTTATGGTATTCCGGGAACAGTTCGTGCCTCTTTTGCGTTTTACAATACGAAAGAAGAAATTGATACGTTTGTTACCGCTGTTGAACGCAGTTTAAGCATGTTGAAATAAAATGAACTTAAAAGAAAAACAAGAAGAAATTATTCAAGAATTCGAGGTTTTCGATGATTGGATGGAAAAATACGAATACATCATTGATTTAGGCAAAGACTTACCTAAAATCATTGAAGCAAATAAAACAGAGGATCGACTCATTGAAGGATGTCAATCTCGCGTATGGCTCGATTCAAATTTCGTTGATGGGAAAATGCATTTTTCCGCAGATTCAGACGCAATTATTACCAAAGGAATCATAGGACTATTGATCCGTGTATTAGATGGTGAAGAACCAAAAGACATAGCAACGGCAGATTTATTTTTTATCGCTGAAATCGGACTGCAAGAGCACCTTTCTCCAACCCGTGCAAATGGCTTACTTGGTATGGTCAAACGATTAAAATTAGAAGCAATTAAACATATTTCAGCATCATGAATGATTTAGAAGACCGCATTGTGTCAATGATGAAAACAATCTACGATCCAGAAATACCAGTAGATATTTTTGAATTGGGATTGATTTATGAAGTAAAAATCGAAGCAGACAATCACGTTTTTATCGATATGACCTTAACGTCACCTAATTGCCCTGTAGCAGAAAGTTTACCGAAAGAAGTTGAAGACAAAGTAGCATCCGTTGATGGAGTTTCTTCTGCGAAGGTGAACATCGTTTTCGATCCACCATGGGACAAAGACATGATGAGCGAGGAAGCTAAGCTTGAACTAGGATTCCTTTAATTCTTTCTCAAGGCAAAACGGCGCAATCGGTATTGCTGATAATCGTAATATTCTAATTCCAAATTTTTCTTTGAGGAAAGTAATATGCGCATGTCAATCGTGTCGTTTTCGCGAAAAACTGTCATTCGATCTCCTTTTTCATTCAAGGTAAAAGTGGCATTGTTTGTAACGAAGGAATCCTGAACTTGATTCACACCGAATTCGCTGTAAACGAAATCTAAGTGTCCGCTAATTTTACCTGAACTTGAAGAAATACTTATTTCTCCATTTGGAAGGCTATCGTAAAAGATGAATCCTTCTCCAACAGAAATTCGAGCCAATTCAACCCGCCAGTTTCCATCAATACGTTTAAGCTGCGCCTTCGATTTGTTACAAGATGTTACGAGAAACATTAGTGAAAATAGTATGTAAAAGGTATTTTTCATTCTTGAAATGCAATACTACACATTGCCATCATTCCCATTTTCAACGCATCGCTATCAATATCAAACCGCGGATGATGCACTGCATGTGTGATTCCTTTCGCTTTATTTCCCACACCTAATCGAAAGAAACAAACGGGAATTTGCTGACTGTAAAATGCAAAATCCTCCGCTGTCATTCGCAGCGCTAATTCGTGAATGTTATCGGATCCAAATACTGACTCAAAAAGGACTTTTAATTCAGCGGTTAGTGTTTCATCATTCTTTAAAAAAGGGTAACCCTTTGATATATTTAATGCTATTTCCCCTCCGAATAACGTGGAAACTTCATTCGCTTCTTCTGCTAAAATGGTATAGGCTTTTGATCTCCAAACTTCATCCATCGTTCGAAAGGTTCCTTTAATGTGGGCTTCAGATGGGATGACATTTGTTGAACCAAGCGCTTCAAAACGTCCAAAAGTTAACACATGTGGAACCGCTTCTGGACATTCCTCAATAAATCTTGCTTTTACACGACTCATCCAAAGTGCGCCCATTTCTATTGGATTCACACATTTTTCTGGCAAAGCCCCGTGTCCACCAACACCTGTAATCTGTACATGCAATTCATCGCTAGAAGCCATATATAATCCCGAACGCAAACCAATATTTCCTACTTCCATTTCTGGAAAAACATGAAGAGCATACATTTTCTCTACTGTTGGATGATGTAAAACACCTGCTGTCATCATCAAACTAGCTCCACCTGGATTCATTTCTTCACCCGGTTGAAAAATTAATTTTATCGGTTGTTTCAAGTCGTGGCGATTCTCCTGCAAAATTACAGCTGACCCTAATAAGATAGATGTATGAACATCATGTCCGCAGGCATGCATCCACCCATCCACTTCTGATTTATAAGGGACATCGTTTTCCTCTTGTATTGGTAAAGCATCAAGGTCCGCACGCAATCCGATACAGTTCTGATCCTTCGTATGATGATCTGCTCCAATCCATGCAACAACGCCCGTATTTGCGACATTGGCTTCATGTTCAATCCCAAAACGAGAAAGAATTTCTGAAACAAAAAGCATGGTGTTTTTTTCTTGAAAAGAAGGTTCTGGATGACGGTGCATGTGCTCACGCCAAGAACGAACCCCATCAAAAAGTTCCGATACAGATAACTTCAGTTTGTCAGGACTCATTGGATGATATAGATGAATAACCGGATAAGATCAATCGAAAAGAAACATACGCTAAAAAAACACCAAAAATCAACTTGACCATTCCTGGTGAAAGTTTCAAGGATAATTTTGACCCTATATATGCACCTATTAGAAACGTAGCTGCAATCACAAGTCCATATTTCCATTCAATATTCCCTGTCTTCCAATAATTAATGACAGCAAAGAGTACAACTGGCATGGATAAGACGAAGAGACTTGTCCCTTGCGCAGTATGTTGCGAAATCCCAAGAAAGAATACCAAGGCAGGAACGATAATTACTCCGCCCCCTACTCCAACGAAACCACTAAGAATTCCTGCGAAGACTCCAATAATGGCTAAAATAAGAATGGTTTGTGGTGTCATTTGTAGTCAAAGATATTAAAAATAGTTACTGCTCAACGAGAAGATTACATCCGCGGATATCTGCTTCATCAAAGCGACCCTCTAAATAAAATCCATCAGCTTCGATGCGTCCTAAATCTTGTGTTTGTATAAACGCACAACTATGTTGATTGGCTAAATCAATGACATTGATTCCACCACTTCGTTCATTGGGAAAAAGCGTAAATGGATCGTAGGGATCTCGAATAAGAATTTTCATCCATGGAACGACTTGAAATTTACCGCCTTTCATGGAATATCCTTGGGAGAGTAATTCTGTCATTCCATATTCTGAACGAACATGGTCAATACCAAGGCCCTTAACTAATTCAGCATGTAACTCCACTTTCGTTAATTCCTTGCGTCGCCCTTTCATCCCTCCTGTTTCTATGATGATTGCTTTAGAAAGATCAATGTTTAATTTCGCTAAATCGAGTAAGGCATATGAAACGCCGAAGATGAT
>CANMFV010000165.1 GCA_947496835.1 Flavobacteriales bacterium
AAACCTTCTGGTCTTTTTGCACTTTAAACTGCTGCCCTGCTATCTCTACAATTGCGTACATATAGCTTGTTTTAATTTGTTATTTCGCCCAAAATTGGAGGGCAAATATACATATTTAATTTTATATGCCAAACGATTCCCGTTTTTTTCACTACCGCTTAAGGATTTTTAATTCCTTTTTTAAATAGTAGGTGTCCATAATTGGCTAAAATCACACCTGAAATCACAATAAACATGGAAAGTACTTGGGTGTTGGTTATGCGTTCATGAAAATAGGTTCCGATAATCACGGCGACAATTGGAATCAGGTATGTGACACTACTTGCAAATAGCGCTGAAGAGGATTGAATGATTCCATTAAACAAGAAAACAGCAAACGCCGTTCCTACAATGGCCAGTACTGCAATCGCTGTAAATCCACTTATTGCGTCAGGATTGTGTTTAAAAACGTGAAGCGTGTCGAAAGCAAAGAATCCAATAATAGATGGAAGAAAAACGGTGCCAAATCCACCGGCAGCGACATGTATCGGTTTGTAAGAACTTAATTTGAATTTGATTGTGTTCAGGCTGATTCCATACAGGAATGTTGCCAACACTATTGCAAGGGAGGGTAGGATCTCTTGTCCGTTCGTCTGAACTCCGCCGCTATTGAATACAAGAATGGTAATGCCGCAAAACCCCAGTATAGTTCCAAAGAGTTGGTAGCGCGTTATTTTATTGGAAAAGAATAAATATCCAACAAGTAAGGTGAAGATTGGCGTGAAGCTGTTCATGATCCCAGCCAATCCTGAAGAAATATGCGTTTCAGCATATGTAAATAAAAATGCGGGAATGAAATTTCCACATACTCCCACTGTTGCAAAATAAAACAGGTCTTTGCGTGAATTTAATTGACGCAATACTTGAATGGTAAAAGGTAGTAATACGAGTCCAGCCAAAAGCATGCGCAGCGCACCAACTTGCATGGAAGAAAAGATTTCTTCATGCTGATCATTATACATGCCCTTTTTCATGAGGATAAAAGAGCTGCCCCAAATACATGCGAGCAATGCAAGTAATAGCCAGCTTTTCAAATTGCTTTTCATGGGTCAAAAGTACGCATAATTCTACGCCTGAAATTGTGTATAACCTAAGGAAATGAACACGATGTTAAAAAGTCTCCCACATATTCCCACAAACAGCGTTTATCTACTGTAATTACTAGAAAAAATAAATTTTATTTTGTTTAAAACGAAACCTTAAAACGCTTGAAACGTTAGAAGTTATTAACATTTAAAAATCCAGTGGTAAAAAGTGGTATAAATCCACTAATTTTACCCATTATAAAGCTATGGCAGGATTAGTAGGAGAATTTGAAGTGAAATTGGATGAAAAAGGCCGATTTCTTTTGCCTTCCGGATTACGGAAGCAACTTCCTCCTGCGTCCCAGCGAGATTTCATGTTGAACAAAGGATTCGAAGACTGTTTAACGCTATACCCGCTTACCGATTGGGAGCAAATAAGCGCGAAACTTTCTAAATTGAATTTGTTTAAACCGCAAAACCGAATGTTCTATCGTTTGTTCCATCAAGGGGCCAAACAATTGGCATTAGATAATGCGGGACGTTTATTAATTCCAATTGCTCACATGGAGCGCGTGGGGTTAGTTTCTGAAGTGATGCTTATCGCATACAACGACAGAATTGAAATCTGGGACAAATCCAAATACTTCAATATGATTGAAGGAAACATGGCTGATTTCGCTGATTTGGCGGATGAAGTAATGGGTGATTTGGACAATGGAGAATAATACAAACTATCACATACCAGTTCTTTTTCAAGAAAGCATTGATGCCTTGGTTGTTAAACCAAATGGCACGTATGTCGATGTGACATTCGGTGGCGGTGGACACGCAAAAGAGATTTTCAAGCATTTATCCGCTGAAGGACAGTTAATTGTTTTTGATCAAGATTCCGACGCTAAAAAAAATGCATGGGAAGCTCCAAATTTTCATTTTGTTGCTGCCAATTTTGCGTTTCTAAAAAATCACTTACAATTAATGCGTGTGAATCACGTAGATGGAATCCTTGCTGATTTAGGTGTGTCATCTCATCAGTTTGATACAGGTGAACGCGGATTTTCTATTCGCGAAAGTGCAGCCCTAGATATGCGAATGAATCAACAGTCTGGAAAATCCGCTTTTCATGTTGTCAATGAATACGAAGAGCATGAACTTATTCGCATTTTTAGAAATTACGGAGAGTTGAAAAATGCACGCGGAATTGCTTCTGAAATTATCCGTAAAAGAGCAGATGGCGTCATCGCAACTACGGGTGACCTCATGCACATGTTAAAACGCTTTGCACCGAAATTTAAAGACCATAAATTTTATGCGCAGGTTTTTCAAGCTATACGCATTGAGGTTAATCAAGAGTTACAGGTTTTAGAAGACATGCTCACACAGGCCGCAGATGTTTTGAAGCCTGGAGGAAGATTGGTGGTGATTTCCTATCACTCACTTGAAGACCGTTTGGTTAAAAATTTTATGAAACGTGGATCCTTTTCAGGTGAAATCGAAAAAGACTTTTTTGGAAATGTACAAAAGCCCTTGACAGAGATTGTTCGTCATCCCATTGTTTCGACAGATGAAGAAAATGAACGCAATCCACGAGCGCGTAGTGCAAAATTAAGAATTGCCGAAAAGAATGCATGAAGATGAATACATAACAGGTGGTAAAGCACCAAAGTCGGAAAAGCCGAAACCTTCGAAAAGCGAAAAAAGCACGTCGAAAGCGTCGGCTTTTACTCAAATCCTTAACGGAGACTTTCTGACGAAGGAATTTGTTTTGAATAACTTGAATTACATATTCTTCATCATGTTTTTATTGATTTTACTCGTGGCGAAAGGTTATTACGGCAAACAAGTGAACAAAGACTTGGACAACGCACAAAAAGAACTGGACCAAAATGCTGCGGAATACATAGAGGCTAAAGCAAGGCTAGAATTAAGAACAAGAAGGTATAAACTGGCCCAAAAGCTAGAATATCGAGAAATTAAAGAGACAAAAAACGCAACAAAAGTGATTCGATTGAAACGAAAAGATAATGAGTAAGGACTTGGATAAAAAATTCTTGAAACATCGTGCCTATACGATTTACTTCACATTCGTGTTTTTAATACTTGTGGTGCTCTACAGCACCATCACATTGCAACTCGAAGGAAGGGAATCGCTTTTTGGTTCAGTGGACAAGAAATTACCCGTTCAAACAGTAAAAAGAGTTCCTAGAATGGGAGAGATTTTGGACATGAACGGAATTCCACTTGTTACCTCCGTTACCTTTTATGACATCCACATGGATGCGACTGTTGTGGACCAAAAGTTATTCGATGCTGAAATTGCAGGTCTTACAGCTGGATTACACCGCATGTATCCAGAAAAGTCAGCACGTGAATATGAAAACGAAATACGCAGTGCCAGAGAGCGTAAATCACGTTACCTATTGATTCGAAAACGCGTTACAAACGACGAGCGAAAAATGTTGAACAAGTTGCCCATCTTCAAAGAAGGTCAAATGAAGGGTGGAATCATTGATAATGAGGAAACTATTTTGCGAAAAAAACCTTACGGCAACATGTTAAGTAGAACCCTTGGTTATTACAAATTTGACAAAAAAGAGTACAAGGTTGGGATTGAAGGTGCTTTTCATCATTACTTAAAAGGAGAAGATGGATTAGAACTGGAGCAGCGAATCTCTTCAGGATGGAAAAAAACCGGAAAAATTTTAAAAGATGCTGTTGAAGGAGCGAATGTGATTACTTCCATTGATCAAGAAATTCAAGAGGTTGCACATTCAGAATTGGAAAAACAGATGATCT
>CANMFV010000166.1 GCA_947496835.1 Flavobacteriales bacterium
CATTATGGTCCAGGGGTGAAAAAAATGGCTGAACAATTGATTAAAAACAAACAAGTCGATTTTCTTGGAACTGATTGTCACCGTATTGAGCACCTTACGCTTTTAGAAAATAATTTGAGTTTGTCTATTTTTAAAGACATCGAGGCATTGAATTTAAAAAACAATTTATTGTGACAATTCATTTCCTACGACATGCAAAAACAAACCAAAATAGTCCAACAGGGCGTGATTACGATCGTGAATTACTTCCTCGCGGATATGAACAACTAAAAGAATTAAAGGCTAAAATAGCAACTCAACCCTTGTCTATCTCGCGCGTATTTTGCTCCTCCGCACAGCGAACGCGTCAAACATTCACTCAAATCGCAGAGTTCTTTCCAGACGCAACAATTTCCTTTCACGACGAACTGTACCTTGCTACAAAAGCAGACCTCTTAAACTTTATCACGCAGCAGAAAAGCAGCGAAGAATTTCTTATTATCGGACACAACGAAGGACTTTCAGAATTTGTTTCATATATTACCGATACGGATATTCATCTAAAGACGTGTGGATACATCCAAATTTCTTTTCCCTTTAATCATTCTGGTTATCTTTCTGGTGGAACGGGGAGTGTCGTTGAAACGTTTCGGGTTGTATAATGTGCTAGTTGTTTAATGTGCTAATTTTTCAATGTGCTAATGTGCTAGTTGTTTAATGTGCTAATGTGCTAGTTGTTTAATGTGCTAGTTTTCTAATTTGCTAATTTCTCAATGTGCTAATGTGCTAGTTGTTCAATGTGCTAATGTGCTAGTTTTCTAATTTGCTAATTTGCTAGTTGAGCACGGGTAGAAATTAACACATTAATTAGCACATTGAATCATTAGCAAATTAGCACATTGTATTCAGTATATTTGTCAAATGCAAAAACTCTTACCTTTTCTTTCGGAACGATTCGGAGCGGATCAGATTCAAACGATTGAGCGTAATAATGAATCATTCACCCTTATCACACTTCCGAATTCAAATGAATTGCGGGTATTGATGACAGACGGATTATCAGATCACCGAATGAATGTGCATGAAAAACATGTCGGAGAGGAATTCGCGGAGTTATTTGTTCTGTTGCCAAGTTATTGGAAATTGGATGAACCAGAAAATCCTCGAATGAACTGGGTCTTTGACTGGTTAACTAAATTGAAGAAACATGTGATTGAAAAGGACACATGGATTGGAAACGGTCATACTTTTTCCACGGGAAAAGACATGGTTGCAATTTCACCGACGATGTTGCAAAACCACTTCATTTTATCTGATCCGTTAGAGCTTGCAAATGAGTTAGAGCCAATTCAAATGGCCAATAAAACAGTTTATTTCCTTTCGTTAATTCCAATCTTTGCAGACGAAATGGATTACAAACAAGGTAAAGGAACCGCAAAATTATTTTCCAAATTTGCCTTACAAAACATTACTGAAAAACTCGATGATTATCGCTCAACAGTACTGAAAACACGCTGGAATCTCCTTGCTAAATGAATCAAAAATCACTTCAAGCTCACATTGCGCTATTATTGGTTAACGTTCTTTATGGAGCTAGTCACGTTTTAGCGAAAGGTGTCATGCCCAATTACCTTACTCCCACCGTTTTCATTCTCTTTCGTGTTGTAGGTGCTACCGCTCTATTTTGGCTGGTACTGTTCTTCACCAAACAATCAAAAATAGAACGCAAAGATTTTCCCTTATTAGCCTTATGTGGACTCTTTGGTGTCGCAATCAATCAATTGTTCTTTTTCCACGGATTAAATCTTTCTTCGGCTTTTAATTCGGGCATCATCATGGCATTGAATCCAATTATGGTCGTCATTTTATCGTTTTTCTTATTGAAAGAAAGGTTAACTGCTTTCAAATTAACAGGGATAACGTTAGGCGCAACCGGAGCAATTCTATTAACCTTGAAAGCAACCACTCAGTTTGGAGATTCTCGTTTGGGTGACATGTTCCTCTTCTTGAATGCCCTTAGCTACGCGATTTATCTCGTTATCGCCAAACCACTCATGAAAAAATACAGTCCTATTCAAGTGATTACTTGGGTTTTTACATTTGGACTACTTTTCGTGCTATTCTTCCCTCCCACCTTGAGTGAATTAACTCAAACTGATTTTCAACGCATTCCAGCAGACATTTGGTGGAAAATTAGCTATGTCGTAGTTGGTGTTACTTTCCTGACATATTTACTCACCATCTTCGGATTAAAATACCTCAGCGCGACAATTTCAAGCGCCTACATTTACACACAACCTGTAATGGTGCTTCTCTTCACGTTTTTGTTTGCAATCATTGGTTGGTCTGAAGATTACCGCAGTACCATTACTTCGGAAAAGATTCTGTATATGTTCGTTATATTTACAGGAGTTTACTTGACGTCTAAATCAACATCCAAAAAATGAAAAACATCCTTTTTTTCTTTTTTATCTTCAGCATTAGCATTTCCTGGGGACAAAAAAAAATCATTGACCATTCATCTTACAAGGAATGGAAGCGTTTAGAAAAACAACAATTTAGCAAGAACGATCGATGGATTACCTATGAAGTCAATCCGCTGATGGGTGATGGTTACTTGCATTGGTATGAAACGCTTACAGGAAAACATGATTCACTCCTACGTGGAAAGGATGCTCAACTTGATCCAAACGGACAATTCATTGCTTGGAAAGTAACGCCTGGATTTGACACACTGCGCAATTGCGAATTAAACAAAGTGGACAAAAAAAAAATTCCAAAGGACAGCCTCTACATTTATTTGACGGCTAATGATTCCCTTATCAAAATTCCAAAACTAAAGTCATTCAAAGTATCCGAAGATGCATCTATACTTGCTTACTTATCGGAAGTGAGTACCAAACCAACACCTGAGAGAAAAAAAAACTGGCTGCAAAAACACGCTTTCGTGAAGGAGAAAAAACCAGTTGAAAAACCCAAAAGCGATGGACACCAACTCACCTTATGGACCACTACAAGCTCATGGAATCAAGCGAATGTCACGAAGTATTCTCTGCCGAAAAATGGAAAATACGTCGCGATGGTTACCCACCAAAAACTAAAGAACGATTCTTCACAAGTTCGCATATATGAGGTGTCGACCAAACAATTAATCAAGGAATTCGATCGAAATACGAGCTGTGAAACACCTGTTTGGAATGAGGATGGAACCCGTTTAGCTTTTTTCTCTAGCTTGGACACCAATAAAGTGAAACAATTTGAATTGAATGTCTATGACCTTGCCACGAACAAAACATGGGTACTTGGAGATACGCTTACCCCAGATTTTGATACGTTAAAAGGAATTTCTGAAAATCGAACGCCTATTTTCACACGTGACAATCGATTTTTGTTTTTTGGAATTGCAGATCGTGTGAAAGCTGAAGTGAAGGACACGCTTCTTGAATCAGAAAAAGTACGCGTAGACATCTGGCATTACAATGATTTGGAAATTCAAGCACAGCAATTGGTGCAGTTCAACCAAGATAAAAACCGCAATGATTTGTGTGTTTTTCATTTTGCCAATGAGAAAATCATCCCACTCAGTAACGATACCTTAAACGTTCAAGTATCCGATCAGCAAATTGGAGATTATGTTCAAGGCACAAGCAACGAATCCTATGCCATTCAACAGCAGTGGAAAGCTCCTGGATTGGAAGACGTTTATCGAATTTCTTTAATGGACGGTTCCATAAAACTGTTAGCAAAAGGTCTTTTTTTTCCTGGAAACCTATCTCCTAGAGGGAAATACTTCACTTATTTTCTCTCAGAAAAAAGTCAGTATATGTTGTTGGACATTGATGCTCAAACGAGCAAAGAAATCAACGCAGACAGA
>CANMFV010000167.1 GCA_947496835.1 Flavobacteriales bacterium
CATTTTAAATCTTTACACAACTCTTCGAATTTATCCTCTGCCACCCAAGTCGCTGGCGATTTACCCGTAACAGGATCCGTTGTACAGAAATAACGGTTTAACATGTACAAGTAAACTTTGTCCATACCCATGATTTGACTCTTTCCAAAAGTAGAAGCAATCCAACCAACGCTGTACTCGTACATTTTTGACTTTGGATCTAATCCATCACAAAATTTAAACGCATACTTAATGATGGTATCCCAATGTTGAATCATCATGTTCTTACCAAAGTAGAACTCCAATTTATTATGGAAAATGGGGTTATTTACTAACGCATCTGATTTCAAGTCTACGTTATCCCAATAATGCTCGAAATAGTATTTGTAGCGAAAATTGGAATCAATGATCTCCCCTTTTTCATTTTTGGGAATTTCGGGAACAAAGACATCAAGAGACATTTTCACAATCTTTCCAGCAAGCGTGGAAGGGTTCGTTGCCACAATGTTTTTTTGGTAATCTTCCACTTCTTTATTCAACGCGTCAATTGTTTCGCTCAATGTTTTGTATTCAGCGTCTGTATCCTTCAATTTTGAGCGTTGTTCGACTAATTTTGCCGCCTCGCCTTTCTTTGAGCTAATGTATTTGACGTATGGAATAAAGATTTTATTCTCTTCTGATTTCTTGATGACCATATTCGCCATAAAATCTGGTCCTTTCGTTTCTAAGTGAATGTCTTCATTGTTGTAGACAAACTCGAAGTATTTTTGTCCTGGCAACAAAAGTCCCATAATCCCGGCTTTTTGTTTTTTCCCATCGTAAATAACCTCTCCATTTTTCATTTGAGCGGTATCCGCGTAATTCAGTCTAGAACCAAAATATTTAATTAAAAATACGGTTGTATCTTTTTGTCCTTCAACTTTTAAACGAATCTTCTGCGCATAACTCATTGATGCACAAGCTAAAAACAGGAATATAAGTATGTTTTTCATAGAATTTTGTAAGTTTTACATTACGAATATGATGCAAATTCCGTTCCGACATATTTTTTTAACATTTTGTTAACCAAAGAAAATTGGAATGAATTCGGAAGCGTTTAATTTTCGTCCGGAAATAAATCTGAATGGTTCAACAATTGGTCCAAGAGGGAACGGTCGGCATATGGATTTAACTCCGTCAACTGTTCATACCGTTTCAACCAAGTCAGTTGGCGTTTCGCATAATTTCGCGTGTGTTGTTTGATTTTTTCAATGGCTTCATCAAAGTCAAATTCATTGTCCCAATAGTGGAAGAATTCGGAATATCCAACCGTATTCAATGCCCTTAATTTTCGTTGATGAAACAAGGATTTCGCTTCGTCAAAAAGTCCTGCCTCGATCATTAAATTAACACGTTGATCTATTCGCTCGTATAAATCAGAACGCTTCCATGTGATACCAAATCGATGAATATTATAATCGTTTTTTACCGCTCCTTTTCGCAACGTCGAAAATGGTTTTCCAGTGATTTCAATTACTTCCAATGCACGAATGAGTCGAACCGAGTTCATTGTATCTACGATGGAATAATAAGCAGGATCTAAGCGCAACAATTCATTTTGAAGAAACAGCAATCCTTCTTTATCAAAAAGTGCATTCCATTTCGATTGAATTTCCTTATCGTGAGGAATCTCATCCAGTCCTAAGGTCAATGCATCAATGAACATCCCCGATCCACCAACAATTACAGCGGAACCTTTTTCCAAAAGTAAGTGATCCAAAATAGGTTTCGCTTCTGTTGCGTACTGACTTGCAGAAAGTTCCGAATGAATGGAATGCGAATGAATGAAATGATGTTTCACTTGGGACAATTCCAGTTCGGTAGGTATAGCCGTACCAATGGACATTTCCCGATAAAACTGTCGAGAATCAGCAGAAATCACCTCTGTTTGTAGTTTTCGCGCAAGGTCAATTGCTAATGCTGTTTTTCCCGATGCGGTAGGTCCTTGAATGACAAAAACCTTACTTTTAGAAATGCTCATATCATTTCCACGCGTTATAGATGCCGAAGACGTGTTTTACATACGACACGGCATGCCCACGGTAAGCTCCACAACGCACATGTTCCGAACGGTAATAAGTAGGATCTCCGAGATTTCGCACCATTTCTTCTACGTTTCCATCCCAAACTAGTGGATTTAATCCGGCAGCTCGTGCGAGATTTTGCGCATCGATGATGTGTCCAGGACCAGCGTTATAGGATGCCAACGTGAATTTCATTCGTTGGTCAATATCAGGAACGGACTTCCACAAAACGTATGTTCTATTTAAATATTTCATTCCACCGGCAATTTGTACCGCTGGAGGAGAATCAGGATAAACACCGAAACTTGGACCAGTTCCCGGCATAAATTGCATCATTCCATAAGCACCACCAAGACCCCGTGCATTTGGATTAAAGCGAGACTCTTTGAAAGCAACAGAAGCAACAATTTTCCAATCCCAACCGTATTTCTTCGCTTCTGCCTTAAACACATCATCGAAAGGAGAGAACTGACCTTTTTTCTTAATGTAGAATTCTGTTGGTTCGTTATTCAGGTAATCGAAATACCGTTTTTTCAATTCCGTGTATGCTGGAGAAGAGCAAAACGATTCGATGAATTTATTTAATTTGTTTTTCAATTCCGAGCTGTTGTTTCTCAATCCGAATCCAATGTTTTGGAAGTAAGACATTTTTGTCGAGATGTTCAAGTTTGGATGCATTTCCTTGCTAATTCGCGCAAGGTTTTCATGAGCGATGGTAAAAGGTAATTGATTATTCGCCACCATTTCGATTAAATCCTCAGCGATTGGATCACCTTTTTTGTATTTCACATTGATTTTCGCGCCAATTTCATGTTGCAAATGCATCAATCGTTCTGCGAAAACTGAACCACGGCGGACAAATACATCTTTACCAGCTAATTCAGAAGGCTCTCTGATGATTGTATCCTTCGAACGTTGTATTAACACCTGGTACGTTCGGTAATATGGTTTTGAATAAGAGAATCCATCTTTGTGTTTAAACGGAATCATGAGGTTAGATGCGATTACATCTCCTTCACAATTGATCAACTTGTCTTTATAATCAGATGGACGAGAAATAATTTTCACTTCCAACTCTACACCTATTGACTTGCAAAAAGTATCCATGAATTCATATTCAAATCCAAGTTTTTTTCCACGGTATTCGAAATAGGACAAGGAGCTATTTTCCATGAGGACGGTCAGCTTTCCTTTTTTACGGATTTCTTGTAAGTCGATTTTTTTTGGGGTAGTTATTTTTTTTTCTTGACAAGAAATCATCAAAAAAACGAATGCAAAAATGGGTAGCAATACACGCATAAACTTCATTTACTAAGTTATTCTTTACGAAAGAATTAAGTTAAAGTTACAACTTTATTTTTCATTTGGATAATTTCAAAAATAGATGGATATTTGACACTCAAATGATTGTGTATGAGCAATGAACAAAAAGAAATGTACTCAAAAGTTGTGCGAGCTGGGAAGCGGACCTATTTTTTCGACATTAAGGCTACCAAGGGAAATGATTTGTACATCACATTAACGGAGAGTAAAAAGTCCTTTGGAGAAGATGGTGACGGTAACTATCAGAAGCACAAGATCTTTCTTTACAAAGAGGACTTTGAGAAATTCAGAGAAGGATTAGACGATGTTTTAGCCAAAATTGAAGAAATGAAAGCTCATGAGTAATTTTTAAAAAAAATACTTGCAGAATTAAAAAGTATGCCTATCTTTGCACTCACAAAACACAAGGGAGTTTAGCTCAGTTGGTTTAGAGCATCTGCCTTACAAGCAGAGG
>CANMFV010000168.1 GCA_947496835.1 Flavobacteriales bacterium
ACTTGAGGTAATCGTAGATTTCGGTCGTTGTTCCAACGGTAGAACGAGGATTGCTAGAGATGACTTTTTGTTGGATGGCAATTGATGGCGCAATTCCTTTGATGTATTCAGTTTCTGGTTTGTTGAGTTTTCCGAGGAATTGTCGAGCGTAAGATGACATGCTTTCGATAAATCGACGCTGTCCCTCCGCAAAGATCGTATCAAAAGCCAAGCTGGATTTACCTGAACCCGATACACCTGTGATGACCGTTAATTTCCCATGGGGAATTTTTACGTCAATGGATTTCAAATTATGAACCCTTGCTCCTTTTATTTCTATGCATTTTTCCACCATACAAAAGTAACAGATGAAAAGGAAAGCTGTTCGCATTCTACAGAAATCTTAAATAATTTCCTACTTTTAGTTCCGCTAAACAACGAACCTATGTCTTGGAATTCCCTCTTTCGTAAAAAATCAGTGCATGACATTTTAGAGCAAGTCCGCTTGAACGATGCTAATAGTGATGCACATGCTTTAGGAAAACACTTGAAAGTAAGAGATTTAGCTGCATTTGGTATCGCGGCAATCATTGGTGCTGGAATTTTTAGTACCATCGGTGAGGCCAGTTCGCAAGGTGGTCCAGCAGTTATTTTCCTTTTCTTATTTACTGCGATTGCCTGTGGATTCGCCGCGTTTGCCTATGCGGAATTCGCATCCATGGTTCCCGTTTCTGGTTCTGCCTATACCTATTCGTACGTAGCCTTTGGAGAAATCATTGCGTGGATCATCGGTTGGGCATTGATTATGGAATATGCAATTGGAAACATTACCGTAGCAATATCCTGGAGTGATTATTTCACTAACATGCTAGAAGGTATTCATATTAAAGTACTTGGTATTCCAAATGGCATTCATCTTCCTTCGTGGATTCAAATGGATTATTTGAGCGCAGCAAATGGATTCCACGAAGCGAAAACCTTATTGGCTGCGGGTAAAGAACTCGTCGATTTGGATTCTTCCTTGATTTTAGCTCGAGAAGCTTGGATGAGCGCACCGCAAATTTTCGGTTTGCATTTGATTTTTGACCTACCGGCTTTGTTTATTATTGTATTAATTACCTGGTTGGTTTACCGAGGAATGAAGGAAAGTCGCAATGCATCAAACATCATGGTGATCATAAAACTGGCGATTATACTATTAGTCATTGGCGTTGGGATGTTCTACGTAGATACCAATAACTGGACTCCTTTTGCACCAAATGGTGTCACGGGAATCTTGAAAGGAGTTTCTGCTGTGTTCTTTGCATACATTGGATTCGACGCGATTTCAACAACAGCGGAAGAATGTGAGAATCCACAACGCGATTTACCGCGTGGTATGATGTGGGCGATTGTGATTTGTACAGTTCTCTACATAATCATTGCCCTGATTTTAACAGGAATCGTTTCGTACGATAAACTCGCTGTTGGAGATCCATTGGCCTTTGTCTTTGATGAAATCCACTTGCCGAAAATGGCAGGGATAATTTCCATTAGTGCTGTTGTGGCGATGGCTTCGGTTTTGTTGGTGTTCCAAATGGGACAACCGCGTATTTGGATGAGCATGAGTCGCGATGGTTTGCTGCCAAAACGCTTTTCGAAAGTTCATCCGAAGTATAAAACACCTTCATTTGCTACCATTGTTGTTGGATTTGTTGTGGCTGTACCTGCTTTATTCATGAATTTGACGATGGTGACCGATTTGTGTTCTATTGGAACCTTGTTTGCCTTTGTACTCGTGTGTGGCGGAGTTCTGGTACTTCAAAACAAAACAGATATTCCACGTGGGAAATTCAAAACACCGTTTATCAATGGTGGAGTAGTGATGCCGATTCTGTTAGCAGGAACATTGGTGCTTTTGCTTACGACGTATCGCACGGAATCGATGGCTTTTGTTCAAAACGAACCGACTTTGAAAACATCCGAAGAGATGTTGTTGCAATTGAACAAAAGTCAAATGGAAAATTTGAAAGAATTCACCAAAATAGAAGCATACCGATTGGTCAGTAAATTACCAGAAGGAAAGTCTGGAATAGCTCACCAAAATGAAGTGAATTTGGATGAGTTTTATGCGAAAGAAGGTGGCGCGGAAGTTCTTCAAAGTCAAATCAAATTGAACAATTGGAAAAACATTGAAACGCAAAACGAAGGATGGTCTCATTTTGCGAATAAAATTCCAAGTTGGATCTTCATCCTCTTTACCATTTTCATTACGATTATGGCCGTAAGAAACAAATTGTCACTTATTCCAATTTTAGGTTTGTTGAGCTGTTTGTATATGATGAGTCAGCTGGCTTTGGCTAATTGGATTTACTTCACCATTTGGTTGTTGTTGGGCTTAGTGATTTACTTCCTTTATGGACGTAAGCACTCGAAGTTGGCTGGAGGTTAATGTGCCAATGTGCCAATGTGCTAATGTGCTAATGTGCCAATGTGCTAATTGAATGTACTAATGAATTAAAGTCCAAGCGAGTGTTCGATTCCTAAAATCAAGGAATGAATGACTTTGATGTGTATTTCCTGCGCGCGATCAGCAAAGTTGGAATGTGGCGCACGGATTTCGATATCTGCAAGTCCAGCGAGTTTACCACCATCTTTTCCTGTCAGGACAATCGTTTTCATTCCTTTAGCTTTCGCTGCTTCCACCGCCAGAATGACATTTTTTGAATTTCCAGAGGTTGAAATACCTAATAACACATCGTTTGCTTGTCCGAGTCCTTCAATGAAGCGCGAAAACACAAAGTCGTAACCGTAATCATTGCTCACACACGACAAATGTGAAGGATCTGAAATGCTAATGGCAGCTAATGCACGGCGGTTATCGCGAAATCGTCCGCTTAATTCTTCAGCGAAGTGCATGGCATCACACATAGATCCACCATTGCCACAACTAATGATCTTTCCACCGTTTTGTATGGCTTGACTCATCATGTCTGCCGCTTGAGCGATTAGTGAAAAGTTAGCCTCCGATTGAAAATTCACCAATGTTTGTTGGGCTTCTTCGAATTGCTGTTGAATCAAGTTGCGTAGTTCCATGTCCGTCATTTGACTTCAAATTTAAACTAAATTCTCGTAGAGCGCGACATGAAGCGGGAGTTTCGTATCTTTGATACATCATGAATTCAAGCTATTTTCATCAAAAAGTCGTGTGGATTACCGGAGCATCTTCGGGAATCGGCGAGGAGTTGGCCCGAAAATTAGACCGCGCAGGAGCAAAATTGATTTTGTCCGCTCGAAATGTAGAAAAACTCAACGAACTAAAGGAAAGTCTTCAAAACAACGAGCAACATTTGGTTCTGAAAGTTGATTTGGCGGAAACTTCTAATGTTGGAGTATTAGCGCAGCAAATCGTGTCCAAGTATGGACGAATTGATGTGTTAATCAATAACGGAGGAATCAGTCAGAGAGCAACGGCATTCGATACGACGATGGAAGTCAATCGTCAAATCATGGAAGTCAATTTCTTTGGAAACATTGCCATGACGAAAGCAGTTTTACCCATTTTCCGTCAACAAAAATCTGGACAAATACTCGTTATTAGTAGCATCGCAGGAAAATTTGGTTTCCATTTGCGTTCAGCTTATAGTGCATCGAAACATGCGCTTTTTGGATATTACGAAAGCTTGGTGATGGAAGAAAGTAACTACAACTTAAAGGTGACGGTTGCTTGTCCTGGTAAAATCAATACGCCTATTTCGACAAATGCAGTCACCGGTGAAGGAAAAGCCCATGGACAAATGGATCACAATCAAGCTACCGGAATGCCTGTGGATGCATGTGTCCAACAGTTATTGAAT
>CANMFV010000169.1 GCA_947496835.1 Flavobacteriales bacterium
ATCCAGGTCCAAAGTTGATTCCTAATGTCATTGTATTTCCACCGTTTGAAAAAGCAACGTTGTAGGTAATGGAAGATACTGCGTTAGCTGGACTAGATAACTCTCCTGTGTTCGTTACTTTAGCCAAACCAAGGTGCGCACCAAGACCGGTTACTGTTAGCGTTCCTGCCGTAGCATCATAGTTGTAAGTCGCTTGACCACCATTATGAGGAGCTACTGGAGTACCACATGCATCAGGAGTAGCACCTTGCCATCCTTCTAACCACGTGTTACCATCCATGTAGTGTGTCATTGTTCCACCTGCAAATGTCACAGAATCGTCAAATAAACAAGCTCTTGTCGCAACTTCTCCTAAAGGGTTTGACCACCAAATTAGATTTGCTGCATCAGGTCCAACTGCCAAAGCTCCCGCTTGTGGTGCTAGTTTCCATGTACTTTCAATCTGGGCATTTAGTCCAAAGAAAGGAAGAAGGAATAAAATGTAAAGTTTTTTCATGTTTTTTAATTAATAAAGGTTTATAATTCAAAAATAGTTGATTTTCATGTGAAAACCGAAACTAATATAGTAAAAAATACAATAAGGATGAAAAAATTATATTGTATTACCCTTCTAAACAAAGCATTATCGAAAATGTTCGCGCTTGTTTATTTCTTTTTGTAGCTTAATTTCTTGGTTAAATTCCCCGTTCTAATGGTAAATTCCCCTTCCTCTATTATAAATTCCCCTGTTTTTCCAACAAATTGAAAATCCTTGTTATTTAAATAGAATGTTTTACTTACTTCAGATTTTGCTGGAACGTTGATTTTAACGAATCGTTTTAATGATTTACCGGTAGGTATCATACTTGCGTAATCATCACTCACATAAAGTTGAATGACTTCTTTCCCTGCAATTGAACTGTTGTTTTTTAAGGTAACAGTTACTGCGATGCTATCATTGTCAGAAAATGATTCCTTGTTCAATGTAAGTGAAGAATACGCAATGTCCGAGTAATTGAGACCAAAACCAAAGTCCCATTCTGGATTATACGCGGAGAAATCTCCCGATTTCGAACGGGCTACACTTTTTGGATGATCGTAAAATTCAATGACACCATCAAATTTAGGGTAGGTGTAAGGAAGTTTACCGCTAAAGTTCTTGTCGCCATACATTAACGATACCAAAGCCTCTGCTCCGTAATTTCCAGGTAAATACGCTTGGATGATTCCTGAAGCTCCAGAAACGATGTCGTGAATGATGCGCGGTCTTCCTTCCAAAAGAATAAGTATTACTTTTTTGTTTTGCTCGTAGGCTAATTTCGCTAGTTCACGTTGTTCCGAGTCAAGATTAAGTGATAATATATCTCCGGGCTTTTCCGTAGCTGGCAGCTCACCAAGACATAATACAACCACATCAGCTTGCTTTAATTTTTCTTTGTAGTCTGATAAATTTACGAGGCGCGTTTTTTCAAATCCAGCATCACTGTATAATTCTGCTCCTTGAGAAAACAAACAATTTTCTTCCCCTAATTTTTTCTCAAATGCTTCTCGAACGGTTAAGCAACCTTGTGTGTTGTAGGCAGTATCCACTCCCTGCCATGTATGCGTCCAAGCGCCATTTAGGTAAATGAGGTTATTGGATGTTGGTCCAGCCACTAATACTTTTTGATTGGTTTTCAAAGGCAAAACGCCGTTTTCATTTTTCAAAAGCGTAATGGATTCAAGCGCCGCATTCAGGGAAGCTTGTTGAAATTCAGCACAGCCAAATTTTGGATAGTTATCGAATGTTGGAACAGGTCTTTCAAATAATCCCAGTCTTGCTTTTACACGTAAAATTCTACGAACGGCATCATCCAATCGGTCCATGGATATTTTACCTGATTTCACTGCATCCACCATGACGGTGCAATATTCTTTATACTGTGGACTCAATGGAACCATGCTCATATCAACACCTGCATTGAATGCTTGTACATACGCATCTGCTAAACTTGGTGAAGTCGAATGCACTGTATGTAACATGATAAAATCTTCCCAATCTGAAACGGCGAAACCTTCAAATCCCCATTCGTTTTTCAAAGTTTCAGTAATTAAATGGTGGTTGATGTGTCCAGGAATCCCGTTAACTGCGCCACTGTTGATCATGACTGTTAATGCGCCATGTTCTACCGCAGCCTTGAAGGATGGCAAGTATAATTCTTTCATGTATTTCTCTGGAATCCACGCTGGAGTTCGATCGCGACCACTGTTTGCTGCACTGTATCCAACAAAATGCTTCATACAAGCGGCTACATGGAATTCGTCCGGTGTTGTTCCGCCTTGATATCCATCTATAATTGCAGCTCCCATTTGTGAGATTAAGTATGGATCTTCTCCAAGAGTTTCAAAGGTACGAGACCACAAAGGTTGTCTTCCTAAATCGAGCACTGGAGAAAAATTCCAAGGTATTCCCGATGCCCTTGTTTCATAAGCGGTGATTTCGCCGAAATTTTTTGCTAACGCTGGATTCCAAGTTGCTGCTAATCCAATTTCTTGAGGAAACAAAGTTGCCCCAACGGTGTAATTCACACCATGAATGGCATCAATTCCGTAAATAACAGGAATATGTGTTTTTCCCGTGGTGTAGGAATTTTGAACGGCAGGAATGATCCCTTTCCATTCTTCTAAACTAAGTGTATGTGAACCTACATTTAGAACAGATCCAACATGGTACTTGAGAATCGCTTCGTTTAGTTTTGCGGTATCAATTGTTGCAGGTATGCGCGTTGCTCCTTTTGCATCGGTCTGGGTAATGACATCCAACGTTATTTGACAGGTTTGTCCTACTTTTTCCTCAATCGACATCTGTGCAATTCGGACATTTAACGATTTATCTTCAGAGGAAATGTTAGATGTGGTAATGGATTGTGCGCTTTTACACGAAAACAATAGCAAAAGCAGGCCACCGAAGTAGTAAAGTAAATTTTTCATAGGTTTTTTATTTTAGGGAATGTTTATTGAAATACGCGAACGTAGTCAACATACATGGTCTGAGGGAAAACAGTAGTAGCATCAGGATTTCCTGGCCAGTTTCCTCCTACAGCGACGTTAAAGATTAAAAAGAATTTTTCTTTGAATTCACTAAGGTTTGCTGGGGAAATATTGAGGGTATTATAAACAACATCATCTCGTAACCAAGTGATGCTATTTTGATTCCAGATAATGGAGAACACGTGAAATTCATCGGCATATTTTCCTGAAGGTAGCGTTGTACTATTTCCGTATTGTGCATGAGCTCCATTTTCACTCCAGTGTGCTGTTCCGTGAACGGTGCGGTCATTTGCTCCAGCTCCGCCAATTAATTCCATGACATCAATTTCTCCACATGCCGGCCATCCAACAGTTGTAATATTGTCACCCAACATCCACAATGCTGGCCAAATACCTTGTCCATATGGAACAGCTGCACGAATATCGATACGTCCGTATTTCCATGATTTAATTCCCTGCGTTTTCATGCGGGTGGAAGTATACAACTGTGAATTGAACGGTTGGTTCTTTGCTGTTATTTCTAAATATCCTCCGTTCAGCGTGTAATTTTGGTTGGTGTAGTATTGTAATTCATTGTTTCCCCAACCACCGCTTCCGGTTCCGATATCAAAAGTCCAATCAGGAGACAAGCTTGTTCCGTTAAATTCGTCGCTCCAAGCCAGTGAATAGTTGGCATATGAATTTGGCGTGCTGTACCCGGTTGTTGGTGCGCCGGAAGTACTTCCTCCCGTTACAGTAACTGTTACGTTTTCAGTTTTTTGTATAAAGTCCGTGTACGTGGTATGAGCACAGGTCTTA
>CANMFV010000170.1 GCA_947496835.1 Flavobacteriales bacterium
AATCATTAAGAAAAGAAACTTTTTCATGAAATGCTTTTTCTCAAAGTTACAAAACGGTCACATTTTTTAGCAGTAAAAGAGACTTAAATTCAGGACAACTGATTATAACGTATCTTTGTCAAAAAATTAAAACATGAGTGAATCACGTACAGATATTAGTGAATTAGGCGAATTTGGCATCATTGATCAACTCACCAAAGGAGTGGAATTGAAAAACGCCAACTCTATTCTTGGTGTTGGCGATGATGCAGCGGTAATTGATGCTGGAAATGATGAGTTTTTGCTTGTTTCTACGGATGCGTTACTCGAGGGAATACACTTTAACCTAATGTACATGCCCTTGAAACATTTAGGTTATAAAGCAGTTGCGGTCAACGTCTCGGATATTTGCGCGATGAATGGAAAGGCAGAACAAATCACCGTTGCTATAGCCGTATCAAATCGTTTCAGCCTCGAAGCACTGGAAGAATTGTATGCTGGAATTAAATTGGCATGCACGGAATTTGAAGTGGATTTAGTTGGAGGTGATACAACGAGTTCCACTTCTGGACTCATGATTACCATCACTGCAATTGGACGCGTGAAAAAAGATGAAATCGTTTATCGATCTGGCGCGAAGGAGTTCGACTTACTTGTTGTTTCAGGTGATTTAGGCGGTGCGTATATGGGATTGCAATTGTTGGAACGCGAAAAAGATGTATTTAAATCCAATCCGGCCATCCAACCAGATCTAGACGGACATGATTACATCATGCAGCGCCAATTAAAACCAGAAGCAAGGGTTGATGTGGTGAAATACTTGAAAGAATTAGGTGTTCAACCAACAGCGATGATTGATGTCTCTGATGGATTAGCAAGTGAGATCTTACACATTTGTAAAGCAAGTAACGTTGGTTGCCATGTCTACGATGAGAAGATTCCAATCGATGCCAAAACTTCGATGGCGGCACTCGATTTTAATTTAGATCCTGGTACTTGTGCGTTAAATGGAGGAGAAGATTATGAATTGTTGTTTACCATCAAGCAAAGTGATTTTGAAATCATTCAGTCAAATCCAAACTTTTCCATTATTGGACACATGACGAGTCCTGAAGACGGTACATACTTTGTAGATCGAAATGGTTCAGCTATTACATTGACCGCGCAAGGATGGAAACATTTTTAATGGTTAGTCAATTCTAGGTAAATTGATTTGTGTTTTGTGCACAATGACGATGGTAAATTGTCCGTGAATCTGCGATTGAATTTTCTCTGCTTCTATTAGCGTTCTGAAATCCCCCACCATTAGGTTAAAGTTCGGAGCCTCAAAGGTGACATAGGTATCAATTTTGGGATACATGCCGATAAATCGGTTGCGCGCTTCATCAACAATAGACTTGTCTGAATCGAAACAGATTTGAAGTCGGTATCCGCTCATTTGTTTCGATGCTTTTTTTGTTATTTGCTGCTCAATTCTTTCATCGGCTTGGATGTTAATCTGCGCCTGAATGCACCTTGGCATTAAACAAAATAAAACAAAAATAAGAGCGATACTTTTTGTTGTTTTCATGGCTCAAAATTAATGATTTCTACCTACTTACAATTCTAGTCTATTTAGAATGATTTTAAATTAGCTTTTTTTACATATTTTTTGTCACGAAATTGTCATAAAACGCCTTGATTGAGCTAATTTTGTCACCGATAAAAAGCGGCTTGACCGCACTATTTTTAAGAGTGAATTAGTAGTTTATACATGGAAATATCTAGAATTCAGTTGCTTAATCGTTTAAAATCAGTAGCGTTCGTTACGTTAACGTTAGGCTTTGTTGGTTTGACCAACTTTTCAAAAGCTCAAGGAGAGGCGCTTTTCAAATCAAAATGTGCTACGTGTCACCAAACCCACAAGAATAGTACTGGGCCAAAATTGTTCCAAGTTCGTGACAAGTGGGCTGCAGGTGGGGCAAAAGAAGGGAGCATCATCAAATGGGTGAACAATTGGCAAAATGCTGTGGCTGCAGATCCGTATGCCGCTGAAGTATCTAAATGGTCTCCAACAGCAATGTCTGCTTTCCCTGATTTAAAAGCTGAAGAAATTATTTCAATTTTTGATTGGATTGATGCGCAACCAGATCCTGCAATGGCAACCACCACTGGTGGACCAGTTGATCCGAATGCACCACCATTAGATCCAATGGAAGAAGAAGGTTCTGTTGGATGGATTTGGATTGTAATGGGTGTCATCTTTATTGTCATCATTCTTGCAGTAGGTGGTGTTCGTCGTCAATTGAAGATTGCCACTTCTGATAATCCAGAGCACCAAGAAAAATTGACTTACGGAGAGGAATTACGTACAATCGCTTGGAAATACAGACTCTGGGTAGGACTTGCGTCTCTTGTAACAGTAATCGCTGTTATCGTGACATTGTTCCAAGGTTTGTACCGAATCAATGTAATGGAAGATTACCAACCAACTCAGCCAATCGCGTTCCCACATGACCGTCATGCTGGTGTGAATGGAATCGATTGTAAGTATTGCCACAATTCAGTAACTAAATCAAAATCTGCTGGAATCCCATCGGTGAACGTTTGTATGAACTGTCACAAGCAAATCAATGGAGAAGGAAAACCTTTCGCAGGAGAAATCAAGAAAATATATGCAGCAGCTGGATGGGATATTTCATCTGGAGCTGGAAAATACACTGGAAAAACAAAACCAATCGTTTGGAACAAAGTTCACGTATTGCCTGATCACGTTTACTTCAATCACTCTCAACACGTAGTAGTTGGCGGTGTAGATTGTAAACAATGTCACGGTGATATGACAGTGATGAACGAAGCAGCGAAAGTTCAACCCGTTTCAGAATTAAATAAAATCGAAGGAAACATTCAACTTACGAAACCTACCTTAACAATGGGTTGGTGTATTGAATGTCACGGTAAAAAAGACGTGAAAATCGGCGATGGTAAAAATGCTTACTATGATGAGATTCACCGACGTTTGAAAAAAGATCCAGCACTTTACAAGAAATATTACCAAGATGGTAAAGTGACTGTGAGTGAATTAGGAGGTTGGGAATGTGCGAAATGCCACTATTAATAAATTAATAATATTCTTGTCGAAGAAAAGACTATGGGAATGACTAGAAAATATTGGAAAGGACTTGAAGAATTAAAGGAGACTCCTGAATTCATTAAGCAGAAAGAACAAGAATTTCCGAATCAACAAACGGTTGAGGAATTTTTGTCTGACGAAAAATTGGCTGAAACTTCTACCGCAAGAAGGGATTTCCTTAAATTTTTAGGGTTCTCTGTGGCTGCGGCAACACTTGCAGCTTGTGAAGCACCCGTTACAAAGGTTGTCCCTTATGTGATTAAACCGGAAGATGTGACACCAGGTATGCCAACATGGTATACAAGCACATATTACGACGGAAATTCTTACGCAAGTATTTTAGTGAAAACGCGCGAAGCTCGTCCAATTTTTGTGAAAGGAAACAAAGATTTCGGTTTCACCAAAGGAGGAGTAAATGCACAAATCGTTGCGTCCGTTTTAGGCCTGTATGATAGTGAGCGTTTGTCTCATCCAACTGCAGGAGGAACAGTTGCTTCATGGTCTTCTATAGACAAAGCAATTTCTTCTGCTTTAAAATCAGCAAAAACAGTAACCTTATTGACAAACACTGTGATTAGTCCTTCCGTGAAGCGCGCTATTGCTGAAATGTCGGTTTCATTAAACGGAGAAAATGGAAGTAAATTCCAACACATCCAATACGATGCTGTTTCTTACGCTGGTATGCGTGAAGCGAACTTAGCTAATTTTGGAGCAAG
>CANMFV010000171.1 GCA_947496835.1 Flavobacteriales bacterium
CCGATTTTTCAAGACCAGTGTAATTAACGTAGGGAACAATTCCGTATTTGCGTATTACAAGTGGAATGTCATGAAAAGCTCCTCCTTCACCGAAATTTGTTTTTCCATCCATTCGAATGTACTTTTCTGCTTTCATCTCGTATGCCTTGCGAACGGTATACATTTCTGAAAGTAAGATGTCTTTTCCAACACCTAAACGCATCAATTCTGACTCAAAGAAGGACATTCCAGAAAAGGACCAACAAGTTCCCGTTTTTCCTTGGCTTTGAACAGGAGTTGCATCCAAATGGACAACTTTTTCAAACTTGTAGTTACTTCCTTCTGCATTGGTAACTTGTGCCAATGACATAGATGCACCAAAAAATATTGGCAACAAAAATTTAAGTGTACTTTTCATGTGTTGATTTATAGTTTACAAATCCAACCTTCGATTCCTTTGGAATTTACTTTCGATTGAATTGCTTGAATTTCATTTTGATTTGCAGCAGATCCAGCGCTTACTCGAATAAGTGTCCCGCCAGGTAATATGTGTGCAGCGAATCCATCTGCTTGAAGTTTTTGCACAAAGTTGTGCGCATTTCTTTCATCTGAAAAACACCCAACAATGTATTCGAAATTTGCATGTGCGATTACTTGTTCAATTGACGCTTGTTTCGGTTGTATCTGTTCAATTGCTGGAACTTCGACCGCAAAAACAGTAGATTCATCGTATTGATACAATCCGATTTCGCCAGGAACTGCAGTTGCTAATTGTTCTGTAATACTTGTTTCGTTTTTAACCGCTTTTTCAAAAGGTGCTAATTGTTTTTCAGCGTAACGAACAGTAATATTTCCTCGTAATGGATTAAAATCCTTGTAGGAAATGAGTCCAGAATGCAAAACATCTGTTTTCATTGGAATCCAAAACGAATAGAAAGCGAATGGTAGCAAACAAGCTGCCGCTGCATATTTCCAGAACTTCGTTGGATTTTTTTGCGCTAGTTCTTCTGTTGCAAGAGGATTTAACTGAATAATCGGCGCTTCTTCTTGTACCGGATTTGGAACAAACGTTACATTCGATAATCCATAAGAACTCAATAATAAATTAAAATGTCTGTCTTGTTCGAAACGAATTATTCCATCAGTGTCTTTCGAGAAAATCCCTAACTTAGGAATACTCACTTGCTTTCCTTGCGCTAAATCCGCATTTAATTTACCAGTAAAATCAGTTAATTGACTGACTCCTTCTTGGTAATAAAGTCCATTTAAACGTGCATATTCCGCAACGACCAATCCATCATCGTTGATAAGGTTGCGGTTAAAAAGCAATTGCTTGTAAGGCGCTTGAAGAATGCCTTTTTCAAAGTCAATTTGAGCTGAAATAGTTTTCGAAACAAATCCACCAAAATTAGGTAACACCACACAATTGTGACGCAAAATTAATTGACAAAGGACTTCTTCAAATGGGATCATTTCCCAAATTTACAAAAGAAAGATTGAATTACAAAAACGGAAGAACATTCTCCACGTCTTCGGGCGTGTCAATATTAGGAGTTTCGATGTCTGTTTGAACTACTTTAATTGGAAATCCGTGATACATCCAGCGCAATTGTTCCAATGATTCCATTTTCTCCAATGCGGTCGGCGTCAATTGACAAAGTTGGTCCAAAGTGTTTGTTCGATATGCATATAATCCAATGTGACGAAGAAAAGGGTAATTCGACAAAAATTCACCCTTAAAATGATGCGAATTGGGAACGCCGCTACGGCTAAAATATAGGGCGTTTTCTTGATGGTCAAGAACGATTTTTATTCTGTTGGGATTCTTCAAATCCGCTTCGTCTCTCGTAGGAATTCCCAACGTCGCAATATTCACTGCTGGATTTTTAAACGCATTAAGGAGTTGATCAAGTTGCTTTGGATTCACTAAAGGTTCATCTCCTTGTATGTTAATGACGACGTCGAAACCAGGATTTAATCGAGCTACTTCTGCACAACGATCTGTTCCACTTTGATGAGACTCATTTGTCAAACAAACATTTCCGCCGAAACGAAGCACCTCATCAACAATGCGTTGATCATCGGTCGCAACGATAATTTGCGTTAACGAACTAGATTTTGCTGCACCTTCGTATACCCGTTGAATCATGGTTTTACCTTTTAAATCAATCAATGGTTTTCCCGGAAAACGCGATGATGCAAAACGAGCTGGGATGATGCCTAATACTTTCATTAAAATTTCATTTGGAGTTGAGCGATGAAGTTTCTCGGCGGCTGAATATCCCCCGGTCTACTTGAATATTCCGCGTTAAAGACGTTATTTACGATAAAACTTACTCGGAAATTATCTGTGATTTTGTATGCAATTCGGGCATCAAAAACAAGGTTGCCTTTGTCGTATTTTTGTCGGTATTCTTTGAGTCCTGGAAGGATATACGTTGACCCAGCAATTGGTTCTTCAAAAACTTTATCAATATTGGACATGAAGGAATTATACCTTAAGGAAGCACCAATACCCCATTTTAAATAATTGGCCTCGATATCTGCTTTGGCCAAATGTTTAAACCGGTATTTCAACATATTTGTAGTTGTATCTGAAAACGTAGCCGAATAATTTGTGTTTTTATTTAAACTAATGGGATTCATATATGTATATCCTAACAAGGAAATCAACTCAACTTCTCCAATTTTACCCATTGAATTGAAGGATAAATCCAATCCGGAAATTCTTGCTTTCTCCACATTTTGCGCTTGAAATCCAATCCATTTATAGATGTAACCCGGATTTCCTGGATCATTGCTCAAAGGAATGTTAGAAGGGTTGAACAATCCAAAAGTGAATTCCATCATATTGCTATATTGGTTCACGAAAGCAGCAAGATCAATGAATCCTTTCCAAGATCCAATTTTCACGCCCTGTTTAATGCCGATTTCACCTGCCCAACCTATTTCCGGAGTCAAGTAGGGATTTGGGAAAATATTCAGCGCACCAACTGATGTTTGTGTGTATCGCTCTGCAACGGAAGGATAACGGATTCCTTGGCCAAAAGAGGCACGCAAATGGGTGTACTTCGCTGCTTCATAATGTATACCGGTGCGAAGAATCGGATAAAAAGGAATTTTGATGTTCTTCTTTTCTGAAATCATGAAATCAGTGTCGCCGGTTTTTCCATCCATTTGAAAATACTCTAAACGCGCTCCGGCACTAAAATCCCATTTGCCTTTGTGTAATTCAAGTTGTGAATATAAGGCGAGATTCTCGGAATGGTGATCACCAAATAAATTTGACTTTACAACATTGTAAATATTTGAAGCTCCAGAGGTCAAAGTGCCGCCATTTTTGAATTGCTTTTGAACGGAATAATCAGCGAAATAAATCACTGCGCCATTGCTCTGACTTGGATTATTGATATTTGCATTGTGCGCGTAATACACACGTGTCTTCAGGTGATGTAAATTGTTCTTTTTATCGATGAATTTCACATACGGATCAATAAACAAACGTTGTCCCAAATTATAGGTTAATGTGGATGCTGCATTACTTGTATCTGCGCCTCCGCTCGGAATATATCCCAAAGAATCACTTTGCCAAATCAAAAAGCTTCCTGTTTTTTGTGCTTGGTAATTGAAACCAAGTCCTGCTTTTAGGCGCGTGGCAGTTTTTGGGCGAAAATAAATGGTTCCGCTCACGCGACCACGGTTTTCAATTTCGCCTTGGCGATAACCATCATTTTTAAAGAATGTGGTGGAAATGGTATATCCGGTATAACGATTCATTTTGGAATGATATGCTTCCACTTGTTGAAACATGGGTGATTTGTTCCACC
>CANMFV010000172.1 GCA_947496835.1 Flavobacteriales bacterium
AACTTCGGTTTAGCAGCCTTTTTTTTATCCCATGGAAAACTCAAAAGGACATACCATTTTAATCGTTGACGATGAACCAGATATTCTTGAGTTTCTATCCTACAATATCCGTAAGGAGGGATTTAAAGTGTATGTTGCTTCCAATGGACAAGAGGCTTTACGAATTGTTCAGCAAATAAATCCTTCGTTGATTTTATTGGATGTGATGATGCCGATCATGGATGGGATTGAAACCTGTCAAATCATTCGAAAAGACTTAAACCTAAATCAACCAATTATTGCTTTTTTAACTGCACGAACCGAAGACTATGCACAAATAGCAGGTTTTGAAGCCGGAGCAGATGATTACATCAATAAACCCATTAGACCTCGCTTATTATTAAGCAAAATTGACTCATTACTCAGAAGAACAAAGACCTCCGAAAAACAAGTGGAATCAGCTGTTCAAATTGACCGAGACAGATTTCTAGTCATTGTAAACGGTGAATCTTTAACACTGCCTAAAAAGGAATTTGAATTACTCGAATTGCTTGCCAGTAGACCCGGAAAAGTCTTCAATAGAGACCAAATTCTATCTGTGGTTTGGGGTAACGAAACCATCGTTGGAGAAAGAACCATCGATGTTCACATCAGAAAATTGCGTGAAAAGCTTGGAGATGATTATATTCGCACGATAAAAGGTGTCGGATATACCTTCAAGGATAAATGAGAACAGCAAGACCAAGCATTTTAATTTTCTACGGAAGCTTAGCATTTATGCTCATAAGTTTCTTATTTACACTTCTTGTTCATAATAGCATTCTAGCTTTGAGCACGAATCTCATCATTGCCATACCGGTTTTTTCGGGAATCTTTGCTTACTTAGTATTTTATTTCCTTTTAAAAGGATTTATTCAATACCGACTTTCCCTTATCTACCGATCGATTCAGATCAAACAACCACAGAATGTAACTTTCGCTAAGTCGATTGATTCACTAATGGAAGATGCCGAAAAGAATGTGACAGAATGGAAAGAAAATAGCACAATAGAAATTTCAAAACTGAAGGAACAAGCTGCTTTTCGAAAAGAATTTTTGGGAAATTTAGCCCACGAACTTAAAACACCTGTTTTTTCCATCCAAGGCTACCTACTTACGCTTCTTGATGGCGGACTCGAAGACCCGAACGTGAATCGATCCTTTTTAGAAAGGGCATCAAAATCAACAGATCGCATCACGGGAATTCTTGAAGACCTCGATCAAATTACACGCATGGAAACGGAGAATTTACGTCTTGAAATTAGGTCTTTTGACATAATTGAATTACTGAAAGAATCCTTCGAAACCTTCGAGCTAATCGCGAAAGAAAAAAATTATCAATTGCTTTTTGAAAAAACGTACACATCCAAATACGTTCAAGCCGACCGAAATAAACTGGGGCAGGTTTTCACAAACCTCATTTCAAATGCCATTTCATACGGCAAGGAAAATGGAACATTAGTTGTCTCTATTCTAGATATTAATGACCACTTCTTATTTGAGTTTAAAGACAATGGCCCCGGAATTGAACCGCATCACCTCCCCCGCTTATTTGAACGCTTCTACCGCGTAGAAAAAAGCCGAAATCGGAATGAAGGTGGCTCGGGACTCGGGCTCGCTATCGCAAAACATATTATCGAATCTCACGGTCAAACCATTCAAGTTAAAAGTCAAGTTGGCGTTGGTACAACCTTCGTGATAACGATAGAAAAAAGTAAAAATACAGGTCCCGTGAGCTCACGTGGCATTCCCTTGAAATAACAAACTGGATTTATTCCTACCTTTATTTTCTAGTGTTACACCATGAGTCAATCCGAAAAACAAGTCTTCTCCCTTAAACAAGTCGTTCAGTCAATTCAAAAGACTCTCGAAGATCGGTATTCAACAAATTATTGGGTCAAAGCAGAAATGCACAAGATGAATCGGTATCCAAGTGGACACGCTTTTCCAGAACTTGTGCAAAAAGAAAACGGGAAAATTGTCGCCCAAATCACAGGAACTATCTGGAAGCAACAACTGGAACGCATCAATGATGCATTTGTCAATGTTGTAAAAGAACCTTTGCAGGACGGTAAAATGTTGCTTTTATTAGTAAAAATAAATTATCACCCAACTTTTGGACTCACCCTTCAAATATTAGACATCGACCCCTCCTACTCGCTTGGGGAATTACAACGAGAACGTGAAGAAACATTACGTAAACTTGAGGCACTTCAGCTCATCAACCGAAATCAATACAGAGAATTCCCGCTTTTACCCAAACGCATTGCCATTATTTCAGGGGATTCAAGCAAAGGACTATCTGATTTTTATCAAGTTCTACAAGAAAATCCGTATCACTATTACTTTGAGACAACACTTTTCGAAGCCTACGTACAAGGAGATTTAGCAGTGAATTCTATTTGTTCTGCACTAAAAAAAATAGAGGAAAAAATAGATCAATATGATGTAGTCGTAATCGTCCGTGGTGGCGGTGCTGAAGTAGGCATGACCTGTTACAATCATTTTGAATTGTGTAAGGCGATTGCCTCCTTCCCTATCCCTGTTTTAACTGGAATCGGACATTCCACGAATTTAACAGTGGCAGAAATGGTCGCGTACCGAAATGCCATTACCCCAACAAAACTCGCTGAATTCTTGGTGTTGACCTTTCGTGAATTTGATTTGGACGTAAATCAACTGGCCAAAAAATTATTTCATACAAGTGAGCAATTGGTTTCATTTAAAAACCAAAAACTGATTGCACTTGCGAATGGACTCGGTCAAGTGGTACAAAAAAGATTGCAAAATGCGAATGAACGTTTTCTATCACTGCAATTTCAAGTGCAACACCAAAGCAGAAATCATTTAACGAAACACGAACAATCCATTCAGAATCAAGAAACACGTTTGAAACCTCAACTACAGTTTTTCTTGGAGAAAGAAACGCAAAAATTAAATCAGCTAGAGGAAAAAGTGCAATTTTTAGATCCAATTCATGTACTCAAACGTGGATACAGCATCACGAGAATCAATGGAAAAGCAATCGATGAACATGCCATCATTAACCTTGATACTGAAATAGAAACACAAACCATTCAAGGAACAATTTTAGCAAAAGTAACCGCTCTTTCCAAAAACGGTTAATGTGTTTTGGTCATCGATTCTGGGACACAAATGATAAAATCTGCGCGTCCAAAATGCTCCTTATCCAATTTTCGGACATCCTCTTGCGTCACTGTTGAAATGGTCAACACCCGAATACCTGGTTGTTTTTGCTGCACATACCATAAAATTCCTTGATAGAAATCAGAGTGAAAAGCACCATTAAAATGCAAATGCACACTTCCCTCTTTTCTTCCCGGATTTGCCATAATAAATTGTGCCATCGTTGCGTCCTTGAACGCTTGCGACTCCACCATGTTCATCCCCATATTAACACCCATGTGTCCGCCCATGGTAAAAACTTCCCGGTACTGAGACAGTGTTATATCTACGATAAAATCAATTGGTGCCATTTGTGATTTAATTGTCAAACTTAAGGTATCTAATGCCTTTCTGCCCTTTTTAAACAATAATGACGCATATTTTCGCTGAACATTAGAAGCAACGCAAAACAACTTGTTTTTTTTCGCAAAGTCGACAATTGGCGCATAATCCGTTTCGTAATTTGGCCATAGTCGCATCGTGTCTTTGAACTGCTTATCTGATAACTTACCTGTCAAATACTGACTCAATAGCTCCTGTTGGTCTTGTTCAAACATTTCAAATCCAAGTTGTAAGTTGGACCCAACTTCCCCATACATT
>CANMFV010000173.1 GCA_947496835.1 Flavobacteriales bacterium
CACAAGTTCAACGGACTTTTTATGCTGCGGGGCAAACGGGGCAACAATTATTACTTGGAGCTTATTCAGCATTATCAAGGCAAATAGGACTAGGACGTGTTCAAATGTTCAGTCGTCATGAAATGCTAGATTTAGTAAAAGTAGATGGAAAAGCGCGTGGAATTATTGCTCGTAATTTGGTTACAGGAGAATTAGAAAGGCATGCAGCTCATGCTGTAATTATAGCATCTGGGGGTTATGGAAATGTATATTTTCTTTCCACAAATGCTATGGGAAGTAACGTAACGGCTGCCTGGAAAATCCACAAACAAGGCGCTTTATTTGCAAACCCTTGTTTTGTGCAAATTCACCCTACTTGTATCCCTGTTCACGGGACCAATCAGGCAAAATTAACCTTAATGTCAGAGTCGCTTCGTAATTCTGGACGTATATGGGTCCCAAAGAAAAAAGAAGATGCACAAGCAATCCGCGAAGGAAAATTAAAGCCAACACAACTAAAAGAAGACGACAGGGATTATTTCTTGGAAAGAAGATATCCTGCATTTGGTAATTTAGTTCCTCGCGATGTAGCCTCAAGAGCTGCAAAAGAATTGTGTGATCAAGGTTTCGGAATAGAAGCGAATGATACGAATGAAGGCGTATATTTAGATTTCTCTTCCGAAATTCAAAACAAAGGGAAACAGGCCGCTTATGCTAAAGGAAATCATAATCCAACAGCGGATGAAATTACTTCTTTAGGAAAACAATGGTTACAAGAAAAATACGGTAATCTTTTCGCGATGTATGAAAAAATTACAGATGAAAATCCATATGAAACTCCGATGAAAATTTATCCAGCGGTTCACTATACCATGGGTGGCGTTTGGGTAGATTATAATTTGCAGTCAACTATTCCGGGTTGTTTCGTAGCAGGCGAAGCTAATTTCTCTGATCACGGAGCCAATAGATTAGGTGCTTCTGCTTTAATGCAAGGGTTGGCCGATGGTTATTTTGTATTACCTTATACTGTTTCTAACTATTTAGCAGACGAAATCAGAACGGGAAAAATTTCTACTGATTTACCTGAATTTGCTGAAGCAGAAAATCGTGTAAAAACAACAATTGAGACTTTTTTAAATAATAACGGTTCAAAATCGGTTGATCATTTCCATAAACGGTTAGGGTTGATTATTTGGAATAAAGTAGGAATGGCTCGTAACGAAAAAGGATTAAAACAAGCCATTGCAGAAGTTGCTGCCTTGAAAGAAGAATTCTATAAAGACGTTTATGTTCCTGGAAGTAACGAAGAATTAAATCCTGAACTAGAGAAAGCACTTCGTGTTGCTGATTTAATAGATTTAGGACAATTAATGGCGATGGATGCGTTGCAACGTAACGAATCATGTGGAGGGCATTTTAGAGAAGAATACCAAGACAGCGAAGGAGAGACACTACGTGATGATGAAAACTTCTCGTTTGTTGGGGCATGGGAGTACAAAGGAAATGACATTAGTCAATCGGAACTTCACAAAGAAGAATTGAAATACGAGTTTATCAAAATAGCCGCACGTAATTATAAGTAAATAGGCACTAGCCAAAAGTCACTAGTTAATGAGTGAAATAAATTCATTTATAAACAAATTAGAATCGAGTAAATTATAATTTATACTAATGCCTTTTGCCTCTTGGCGAATGGCTAAATTAAAAAACATGAGCGCAGCAAAAAACATCAATATAAACCTTAGAATTTGGCGTCAGAAAGATGCTAAATCTAAAGGAAGCATGGAAACTTATAAATTAGATAATGTTTCGACTGCAAGTTCATTTTTGGAAATGTTAGACCAATTGAACGAGCAATTAATCAACGATAAAAAATCTCCGGTTGCTTTCGACCATGATTGTCGGGAAGGAATTTGTGGGATGTGTTCGTTATACATCAATGGTAGAGCACACGGTCCAGAAACAGGAACAACAACTTGCCAATTGCATATGCGTAAGTTTAAAGATGGTGACACTATCTATATCGAGCCATGGAGAAGTAAAGCTTTTCCAGTAGTGAAAGATTTAGTTGTTGATCGTTCTGCTTTCGATAGAATTCAACAAGCCGGAGGTTTTGTTTCGGTAAACACTTCGGGCAGAACTATTGATGCTAATGCAACTCCAGTTCCAAAACACGATGCCGACAGGGCTTTTGAAGCTGCTGCATGTATTGGTTGTGGTGCTTGTGTGGCAACTTGTAAAAATGGTTCAGCTATGTTATTTGTTGGTGCCAAAGTTTCACAATATGCTTTATTGCCGCAAGGAAAAGTGGAAGCTACTGAACGTGTATTAAACATGGTGCGCCAAATGGATGAAGAAGGTTTTGGAAACTGTACCAATACAGGAGCTTGTGAAATAGAATGTCCAAAAGGAATTTCTTTGGAAAATATTGCTCGAATGAACAGAGAATACTTATCCGCAAGTTTGAAAGGATAATAAACAAATAGATTTAATCCAAAAAACGTCTCGATTCATCTGGGCGTTTTTTTGATCTTTGATAGGTAAACAAATACGCAATGAATAAATTACTTTCATTACAGTTAATGCTTTTTTCTTTTATAGCTATTGGTCAGAATTTCCATCAATATGTCAATCCAATGATTGGAACTGGTGGTCACGGTCACACCTATCCTGGCGCAACTGTTCCATTTGGTATGGTACAACTTTCTCCTGACACGAGGATAGACGGAAGTTGGGATGGATGTTCTGGTTATCATTATTCGGATAATGTGATTTACGGTTTTTCACATACACATCTTAACGGAACTGGTGTCTCAGATTATGGAGATATCCTATTAATGCCAACGATGGGCGAACCATCTTTTGATTCAAAAGTTTATAGTTCTACTTTTTCACATTCGAATGAAAAAGCTAGCGCAGGATTTTATTCTGTTAAACTTAATAAGAATAATATAGATGTTCGATTAACATCCTCAACTCGGGTGGGTTTTCATGAATATACCTTTAATGAAAGTGGTTTGGCCAATATCATTTTGGACTTAAATCATCGCGATAAATTATTGGAAGGAAGAATTCGAGTAATTGATGATAAAACTATTGAGGTTTTGCGAAGAAGTGAGGCTTGGGCAAGAGATCAATACATTTATGCTCGTATTGAGTTTAATGTTCCTGTAAAAATTAGAAAAGTCAAAGGTGAAAACACAAAACTAGAAGGTTTATATAAAGGAACTGAAGTTGCTATATGTTTTTCAAAACATGTCAAAAAAGGCGAAAAAATATTGGTAAAAGTTTCTCTTTCTCCTACAAGTTATGAAGGAGCAAAATTGAATAGTTCAGAAATAAAAGACTGGGATTTTGAAAAAGTTAAACAAGATGCTGAACAACTTTGGAACAAACAATTATCAAAAATTGAAATATCAGAATCTGATAAGGATAAATTGGCAATTTTTTATACAGCATTGTATCACACGATGGTACAGCCCAATATTGCGCAAGACATAGATGGGAAATACCGTGGTCGTGACAACCAAATTCACACTGCTGAAGGGTTCGATTATTATTCGGTTTTCTCGCTTTGGGACACGTTTCGAGCAGCACATCCGTTGTATACTTTAATAGAAAAGAAACGAACGGCTGATTTCATAAATACTTTTCTGAAACAATACGAACAAGGCGGAAGGTTGCCTGTTTGGGAACTATCTTCCAACGAAACCGATTGTATGATAGGGTATCATTCCGTTTCGGTTATGGCAGATGCTATGGCAAAAGGCATTATTGGATTTGATTAC
>CANMFV010000174.1 GCA_947496835.1 Flavobacteriales bacterium
ACGAAAATAAATTTGATAGTTGCTTACCAACAGATGCGCCGATTGCAACACCCATTCCTCCCATACGAACACCGAAAGCAACGTTTTTGTTCATTTTTTGAACGATTGGTTTTTTTTCGGACCCGACAGCCATGATTCCAGACCAGGCATAATCAATTTCAAACGGTGTATTTGGAAGGATGATTTCTTTAAGGTAATGTTTAAGCTTTTCTTGGACGAGGTCTGTTGTGTCAAATTCAGTGGTCGTTTCTCCAAAGAAATCCAAGTTTCTTCCGCCACCAAATAAAATTCGATTTCCTACATTTCGGAAATAATAGTAACCAGATTCCATATGGAAGGTTCCGTGTATAGTTAAATCCGGGATAGGTTTCGTAATGAGAACTTGTGCTCGAGCCGGCTGTATATCTGAAAGGTATTCTTTGGCAAATGCATTCGTGCATACGAGCAGTTTTGCCGTATTCAGAATCCCCATCGATGTTTGAACTTCGACACCCGCATCACTTGAATTATAAGAGAGTACATTCACTCCAAAAAGGATGTTAATGCCCTTCATGGAACATGCACGCTGAAGTTCTTGAATTAATTTACCCGTATGTATAGATCCTTCCAGTCGGTTGTGATAAGTCGTACTAATTCCTTTAAAACCGGAATATATGTGCTTTGTTTTATCCTCTGCATAAACCTTGTTTTCACCGGTAATTTCGTGTAATTTCTCGTTCAAATATTCGATGTAATCCGGCGTTATTGTTTCTTCCTCATTCCGTATAATGTCCCAAGAGCCACACGCATCATATTGAATTTGAGTCTGATCTACAAGTTCGAATAGCTCTCGTAATCCATCTAAGCGCATGGAAACAGTGTCCCAAACGCTTTTTTCGTCAATCTTACTGAGGTCGTCTCTTAATTCGGTTGGACTTCCAAAGCATGTGAATCCCGCATTTTTGGTACTTGCTCCAGTGGGTAAATAACCCCGTTCTAGAATGGTAATTTTTGCTTTTGGATGTGTTTTTCTGAGGTGTAACGCAGTACTCAAACCAACGATTCCAGAACCAATGATTGTGAAATCAATTCCCTCGGTGTAAATTGATCGTTCCCAGTAACTTAAATTCGAAAAAGGAATCATTTTTTTAACTCGTTAATTTTTAGCAAATTTGTCTTTGAAACAAATGTAGGATTTTACGTTGATTCTATGTTTTGTTTTCAACGATACAGCTATGAATAGACTCGTTATTTTTCTTTTGTTTTTTGGTTTTCAATCCATGGTGATTGGACAAACACCTGTATTAATTAAATTGGAAGGTACAGTGCAAGATTTTGTCACTGGACAAAAATTATACGGAGCAACAGTTAATGTTATACAAAATGAATCCTCTGTTTCTCGTGTTATCACCGACATTAAAGGAAATTATTACGTTTCAGCAAAAGTTAATCCAGCACAAATTGTGGCCGTGGTTGTGGCCTTTAATGGATACATGACGAAAAAACTATCCTTTGATTTGAAAACAATTGTCCCAAAGGCAAATACAACGAATGCTGTCATGTTGATTCATCAACTTCCATTGCAACTTTATGTGATTCGTCCAAATGTTGATTTGAATTTCACCAAAGAAGGTTATGCTGAAAAGTTTGTCTGGGACCAATCCATATACAAAGCAATTCCTGATGCTCAATTAAAAGCAGACATGGATAAAAAAGTAAAGGATTTATACAAAATAGCCAAAGACAAAGAGAAGTTGAAAGCCTATGTTTCATCTGCTGATTTGTCTGTAAGTAGAAAAGAATTTGACAAAGCTGTCAAGTATTACGATTCAGCGCTAGTTGTATCTCCAACAGATGTTGGAATTATTGATAAGAAAAAAGCGGTTCAAACAATCATTGACATCAATGAAAGTGAAGCAAAGCGTAAGAAGGAGTTTGATAAATTTAAATTGGAGGGTGATGCTGCCTATGCAGCGAAAAATTGGAAATTGGCTGAACAACAATTTAAATTAGCGGATCAACAAATACCTAAGGATGCATATATCATTGAAAAACTCACTAGAATCAAGGAAAATATAGAGCTAGAAGCGAAAAATGTGGCGAACAAAGCACAATATGATAAAACAATGCAAGCTGTTTTAACCTTGAATACAGCAAAAAAATACGATGAAGCACTGGTGAAACTTTCAGAGGCGATGAAACTTCAGCCAAATGAAAAGGAAAAAGTGGAGGCAGAAATGGCTAAAATCAATGCCATTAAAGAAGATGCAGCAACCGAAATCGAGGTTAAAAAGCTATTGAAATCAGCAGGTGAAAACTATACACAAAAGAAATATGATCTTTCTATTGAACTATACAAAAAAGCAGATTTAAACATTGCTAAATTCAAAAAGCAAAGTTTAATTGATCAGTACTCTAAAGAACTTCAGAATGGCATGAAAAAAGTCATGGATTGGAAGACTTCTCAGGAACAAATCTACAAAGATCAACTTGCTAAGGCTAAAGAAAACTTCACAAAAGGACCTCAGTTTTACTCAGTCGCAAAGAGTATTTTAAATTCTGACCCAATGAAAAGTCGACAAAACGAGCCATCGGTAATCGAATTAAAGGAGAAAATAAGCAAAATGGAAGCATATTACGCGAAACGTAAATCCGCTTATTCTACCGTGAAATCAAAGAATAATGAGTTAGCATTGAACGAATTAAAAGCCGTTCAAACCCTTGCCACATCCAACGTTAGTTCATTGCCTGCAACCGAATTACCCCAACTACAAAAGAGTATTGATTCTTTGATAAATTTGACCAAAGTCGCGACTACGGTTGTTACTAAAACAACACCTGTTGTAAAAGAAGATGTAATTGTTGGAACACAATTAAAGGCTCCGGGAGAACGCTCAAAAGGAACAGCTGAACAAGCATTCAATGACTTAAACAAAACAGCGCAACAAAAGGCGGAACAACCCCAACAGAAAATCCAAGAGATTAAAGACGTATTTGATTATCAAAATCATTTTAATGAAATAGTCAGCGCCATACATCAGGAAACAACCGATAAAAACGTAGAGGGATTCAAAGCTGAACAAACCATGATTGACCGTAAAAACCAAGAAGAATCTGTTGAGCGTCAAGCTGATATTCAAAAAGCAGTTCAGAAAAATGAGGTTGCAGTTACCATGCGAAACAAAGAACAAGAGGATAAACAAGTTCAAAATGCACAAAGTATCAGTAACTGGAAGGACGCGAAAGATGTTTCTAATAGAATCGAGCAAATAGCAGCTGATAATATTCAAGAGGCAGGTATGGCTGCGTCAAATCGTGTTACAAACCAAGAGTCTTTAAGTGCTGACAAACTAAAAGAAAAAGAGGAGAAGGATTTAAAAGTCCAACAAAAAATGAAAACGGATTATGAAATATCCGTTTCAAAAAGAGATACAGAGAATGCGGAGAACCAAGATAAACAATATGTGCAGGTTCAGAAAATGGCGGCTTCCAAACTAGAATTGACAAATACGCCAAATAATCTAAAAGATGAAGACGGTGTTTTATTCCCCAAAAATGCCATGACGGAACAAACCTATACGCAAAAGAATGCGCAAGGATTTGTGACAACGGTTATTATTCGCAGGGTAGTTGTAGACAATAATGGATATGGAGTTGTTTTCGAACAAACAACGAAAGAGGATGGTGTGAACTTTTTTACACGAAATGGACAAATAATCACGGATTATATCTGGTTTAATGAATCCACTGGGGCAAATGTGATTGAAAAGTAAATTCATAGT
>CANMFV010000175.1 GCA_947496835.1 Flavobacteriales bacterium
ATCCTACAATTTCCTCACTCATTTTTTGAGCTTGTTCGGTATCATGTCCAATAAGTACAAATGACTTGGTAATGTGACGTTTGTAAGCTTGTAGAATTTCCTTTTTGTTTTCGGTCAAATAGTAATCCTTGTTTGGCAAACCAATTCCACCTTGCCCAATGTATGCCGCGTTTTTCGTTACATTTTTCATGTCTTGACCAACACCAAAACTAAAAACAGAGCCAATTCCATCGCGGTGATTCATGGCGATAGAGGTCACAATAAAGTCTTTTCGATTGATTGAGTCAATGCGGCTCAATTCAGCTTTAATGCCAGAAACGCCTAATTTATTTCTTTGCTCCATGTTCATGAAAGAAGCGTAATAAGCACCCAATAATTGATTCTGTGATCCCTTTGATCCTTGGTTCGCTTTGGCATCATCAAGAATAGCTGTTAATTTCTTTTTGTTTTCTTGATCTAACTCATTAAAGCTTCCCCAGCGCGATTCGGATGCTGGAATTTCATTATTTTGAATCCAATTTCCATTCGCAAAAAGAAAGAAATCATCTTCCGGCATAATGGTTTTGTCCAAATAGTCCATGCTAATTGTGTTGAAATTCCCGCTTGACATCGGAACTTCTTTGTTTGCGCACGAGCTAATTAGCACTAAACCCGATATTGCGACTAAACTTTTGTAAATCATGTGAATTAATTAAGGGGTGTATATAACATTTCAACGTGTGGAATCCCATCTTCTTCGTAGTCCTTTCCGGTTGAGAAGAATAAATGACCATTGTAAAATCGTTCTAAGTGTTTTTGTGCAGAAATGCGCACGGGTACTCTACCAAATTCTTTTTCGCAGAAGGCCATGCATTTGTTCATCAGTTCGTGACCTTGTCCATTTCCGCGTAATTCTTCTTGAAGGACAACGCGTCCAATAGAGACTTCACCATAAGAAATCCCCGGAGGTAAAATACGTGCTGTAGCAACTATGTTTCCCATGCCATCTCGACAAATCAGGTGGTAGCACTTTTTATCCTTCCCATCAAGGTCTTGGTAAACACAGTTTTGCTCAACAACGAATGTTTTTAATCTGACAGCTACGATATCATGAAACTCGACGACGCTGAGTTCATTGAAGTGTTTGCATTGAAAATTTAAATTCATGGCCTAAAATTAGCGCTTTTTTTAGTTGACAGTTAACAGTAAAGGTGAATTTACCAGTTGATTTGGTGAAATCATTGGTTCATCGTAGGGGATTTCGTTTCCGTAGCGTTCCTTCATGATTTTGCGGACGATTGGACCGTCTATGTTAAATTCTCTTAGTGGTTGGGGCGCAGCTAATTTAATGTGTAAAACATTCCAGTAACATTTATAAACTAATTCGGAGCAGTACATTTCTTTATCCGACCAATTAAATTTACCATCGTAGTTTTTGCCGAATTGTTGGATTGCATACGTTTTTAATGCGTTTACGTCGTTTTCGGTTAGAAGTAATGAGTCTTTCAATCGTTTCACAATGAATTCGCCATTGACGCCACTTTGAATCCACTCGTCTAATCTTCTTTTCCCTACAGGTTGCACAGCTTCATAAACGTATGCTACATTGTTCTCATAAAAAATAACGCCGCAATGGGAGTAGGGGGATTGTGTCGCTTCTTCAATTGCAGCACTTTGACGCGAAGGAGAAGATTGAAAAATAATGTCTCCATCTCGGTATTGTTGGCTGCAAGCCACAAGCGGTAAACCAAAAAGTATAAAAAACAGGAGATTTCTCATAACTAGTAAGTACCAAAATACCTTCTTAAGAACCATTCACCAGCAAGCAAGGTAAAGAGAAGCGCAAAAACCCATAGATAGTCGAGTAAATCATCAAAGGTGTGATCTTCGTAAGTAACTGTTGCAATATCGTTTCGTTTCGCTAATTCATCCAACATTTTACGGTAAGAAGTTAAGGGGTGAAAGGAGCCGTTTGATTGTTTTGACAACTGTTTCAAAGTGCTATGATTGGCAAAAGACTCTAATTTTTCTAATTGAATTTCTTCTACAATAAACACACCGGATTTTGTGTATTTCGTACCGTTAAAAGTTGTACTTGCCTTCCAATTGTATTTTCCTGGATTTAATTTTCCTTGGTTCAATTTATAAACGCTTCCGGCAACGGCAAACTGAGATTTGTATTGTTTTCCTTGTTCGTTTGATAAAATGAAATCAATTTTTGGACTTGTGATTGGTTCCATTGAAGCATTGTAAAAGGAAGCCGTTACAATCAACTCTTCCTCGCTATTCATGCGTTTTGGAAGTTGAACGCGTAAGCCCATTCCTTGGTTTTTGACCATCAAGTAATTCGCTATTTTGCCAATAAATTCATTAAAAACATCATGGTTTTGGTGACGAATAAAATCATTCAATCTCCATCGCCAGATTCCCTCGCCGAAAATGACTCCGTTTTTCACTTTTTCTCCTTTGGAAAAGAAAAGCAATGGGTCATTCTTTTTGATCTGACCAATTCGCTGAAACAATAAGATTTCAGCACTTGGATCCACTTTTATCGCGCCAAATTTAGCAGTAAGGGGCGGAAGAAAATCAATCGATGATTTACATGCTTCGGATAACTCAAACGCATTAAATCCATTATTAAACGTTGGTTCTAGCTCTTCAGATTGACTTGAACTGTTTGATTTTAAGCCAATGGACAATTTAGAAATTTCCGCGGCATCGGTTTGTTGTCCAAGTACGTAAAGAATTGGAATTCCTGCAGAACGCAAGCGTTGGTGTTGAGCTGGGTCAAATTGAATTCCCGGTTCGTGCCAAATGACTAAATCAACTTTATTGATGTTTTGATCCCAATCTTTTAATAAAATACTTTTAACCTCGTAATTTTCATTTCGCTCCAAAACATCCTTGAAAGCACTCATGTCTGGATGGGGAGCAGCGGAGAGTAAAATAATTTTACTCCTAGCATCAACTACTTCAATGTAAAAATTTCTTCGGTTGTTCTTAATTGAATATTCACCGGCAATGTTCGATACAACAACGGTATAAGATTGAACGCCAACTTTATCGGCTTTTAATTGAAAGTCAAGTTGTTTAAATGTCTTCTTTTGATTGCTATACGTGATGTTTTGACTTGCAATCGTTTTTCCATTGTGTAAGATACTTACGACCGCGCTTTTACCGCCTAATTTGAAAGCTTCTACATCAACTTCAACAGGAAAGTCATTGTTTAAGTAAGCTAAATCATTTGCCGAAACATTTTTAACGTAGTGGTCTTTTTTTGGAGTAGTGTCACCTACAGCTAACGTAAAAATCGGAGTTAAATTAAGTTTTTCAGCTGCATAACTTGGATTGGATCCAACATTGTAATTTCCATCTGAAATCAAGGCTACACCGCCAACGTTTCGGTTATAGAATTGTGAAATAATTGCTTCAAATCCCAATTCTAAATTAGAGGTCTTTTCTCTGAAATCAATCTTTTCTTTTCCTTGTTGACTTCCGATTGTCCATTCGATTAATTCAAACTGATCATCGTAACGCTCTTTTAATTCCGCTCGGTATTTAGAAATGTTTTTACTTAAAGTGGAACTATCCTTGAAATTTTTCATCGACGATGAATTGTCGATTAATGTGATGAAAATCGGTTTCTCGTCACGCAAATGCGTTGCTTCAAAAACGAGTCCGAGCAATAGAAGTCCGATTAGAAAAAGTGAAGAAAAACGCAATGCTTTAACCAAATTCTTTTTCCAACTCGATAATTCATTTAGCCAACTGACTTTTTGA
>CANMFV010000176.1 GCA_947496835.1 Flavobacteriales bacterium
CGTTTTTGGCCTCAAGTAGACGCCAACTATTATTTTAAATATGGGAAGCATTCGAAACCTGTTCAATTGGATGCCATGTGTAAAATAGAAAGCAAGCATTATAATTTCTTTTATACTGGATTAAGCAACTGGTTTGACCCGTACAAAACAGAATCTCAGGGACGTCCAAATGCACAATTTTGGATTCCAAGTGTTCAACTCGGACACCAATGGATTCGTCCAAAATGGAGCTACCAAGCGGAATTAAAAATGCTCGCTCCCAATCAATCCAATCAAAACATCGTCGTGAATTATCCAAGCCTACTCAATAATCGCGGTGCACTTGGACTCTATTTCGGCATCACTTATCACTTGAAATAATGAAATACATCGCACTACTTTTTATCGTCCTTAGTTTACTTTCTTGTCGTAAGCGACTAGATTCCTTTTTGTTTAATGGATCCAAACTAGAAAGTTACCAATTGGACGCCTACACCGGTGAAGTTTCCTTGGAGCTCAATGGACAATTTGACGTTCCTGACAGCATGATAAACCTCGTTCATTTTCCTGTAAATATTGATGGTGAAACCGTTCAAGTACAAGGGATTTATGTAGGAGATACGAATCAAATCAGTCAAGACACCGTGATTTTATATTGTCATGGAAACAAAGACCACATGGATTTTTATTGGTGCCGTGAGAAGTTATATGCAAATATTGGTGGACTCGGAAGATATGGGGTATTGATGTTTGACTATCCTGGATTTGGATTAAGTGAAGGAACGGCAACTGAAAACAACATGTACGCTTCTACCTCATCCGCTATTTCATGGTTAAAAGATCGCGGTTTAAGCAATGATCGCTTTGTCATGTTCGGATTCTCCTTAGGTTCAGCGGCTGTTTGTGAAGTTGCTGGACACGCAACGGAATATCCACTTCAACCAAATAAAATCATTTTGGAAGCACCTTTCGCTTCAGCAGAAATCATGATTCAAGATGCCGCTCTTTTATCAATGCCCGGATCGTTTTTAGTAGATTTAAAAATTGACAACGCCTCTGAAATCAAAAAGATAAATGTTCCACTTCTTTGGATTCATGGAATGGCAGATTCTTTCTTATCCATAACAAATCACGGCCAACTCGTTTTTGACAACAAACCAGGAGCAAAAGAATCTGCTTTGGTTCCTGGAGGTGAACATGAGACGACCCCATTTGTCATGGGATATCAAGCGTACATTAATCGCCTTGCGGAATTTATACAATCTTAGTTTAGGACAGCAAATTTCAACTGACCAATTTGCCCGTTTTTAGTAGATTGAAGGTAGTAAATCCCGGATGTTATTTTCGGCAATTGAATCTGTTCAATCGTTGAAGATGCTACTCCTTCAAAGATGATTTTCCCATTCAAATCACATACAGAAAATGCAGTTTCAACTTCAAGTCCTTTAATGGTAAATGATCCTTGGTTTGGATTCGGGAATACCGAAATTCCATTATTGGATAAATCAGATAAGGAAGCACAATCTTCCACAAGAATGGACATGGTTTCATTCGCAACACAACCAACACCATCAGTATATGAAGCTGAGACCATATGTAATCCAATTCCTGCTGCGATAGGATCAAAAGAAGTCCCAATAACTCCAGAACCACTAAAAACACTTCCCGTCTGATTCGAAATAAGTGAAATATTTCCATCATTTAAACAAATCACACCGTCAGTGTCTGAAGTAGAAATCGTGATCGTTGGCGTTTGATTCACTGTTATCACTTGTGAAACTGTGTTACTTCCTGCAGCATTTGACACTGTTAATTGCACAGTATAAGTTCCTGCATTGACGAAAACATGCGTCGGATTTTGAACGTTAGCTGTTGTTCCATCACCGAAATCCCAAGCCCATGTTGTTGGATTATCTAAAGAAGCATCGTTGAAATCCGCAAACATTCCAGAGCAAACAACTGCGTTGCTGGTCGTAAATTGTGCTGTTGGTGTAACCGCAGGACCTTGGTTATTAAAATAGATATTGAAATCATCGAAATAGAATCCATCTTTACGTGTTCCACCATCGGATCTAAGTTGAAAACGAACCTTAATAACTTGTCCCAAATAATCACTTAAATTAATTTCTTCCATCACCCAACTTGACATCACGCCGTCATAAACTGGTTGGTTATTAGGCTGTACACTTCCATTCGCACTGGTTCCGGCATTCGTATAATTCCCACATTGTCCAATCCATGTAGACCCGCCATCTGTTGAAACCTGAAATTGTACATAATCGTAATCAGCTTCTATGTTCCATTTTGCATAAAACGTGATTTGAGCGGCGAACGCACTTGTCAAATCAATTGTTGGAACATACGTATACGTTGTATTGGCATTATTTACGTAATTACCAGTTGGCGTATCCGTAAAACATTTCGGTGATGAAACAAAAGTACTTGTTGTCGTACTCCAATTTCCTGTCCAGTTTGTCACTGCTGTTGCATTCTCTGTAACTTGTAAATTATACGCACCGAAAGTCTTAACGATGGTGTCTCGTTTTACCCACAATCCATTATCTGTTTTAATAATGTACTTCACGAGATTGCCAAATTGAATGTTCGGATTCAAGGTATATGAAATCGCACCTGTGGACGTTTGCATTAATGCTAAATCGTACACAATAGGGTTTCCAACGGAAGTTATATTCAATAAAGGTTGTATAGAAACCGTGACCGGTCCGGACATACGTCCTAAACGATTCGCGGAATGGTTAAAATTTCCACTTAACGTAGAAATGCTATTTGGATCAGTGTCCTTCACAACTACATAATTTCTGGAAATATGTGCCAAAACTAAATTTGGGAATACCATTTCTTTACACGTAGCAATGATTTCAGCTGACGGTTGCCAAAATGCCGTTCCTACTTCTGGGGTATGCACGAACATCGTATCCTTTACACCGACACCGATGTCCATTTTGTACATGTAATCATCAGAATCGCCAGATGCCTGATAGAGCAATGAACTTTTCATGGGCGTGTAGCCATTGAATTCGACCATATGATTCGATTCTGCTTGAAAGTAATCGTGATGATCAGCAAATTCTGCGGTAGTCGTTCCAATTGGAAACAAAATGCTTCGCGCATACGTGTGTGCATTGAAAGCCGTTACAAATTTGTGATTTTGTACGAACCAACGCATTGCTTGAACTTCTGGTTCGGAATAAGGAGCTGTTCCACAGTACGTATCATTGCTCATATTGGTACTTGTACCAGTTGTCCCCCAACCGTATCCGTAATTGCGGTTTAAATCTACACCGTAAACACCACCACCATTATTGCGACGATTTTTACGCCACATTCCACCACCATTTGGATTCGTGGTTTCGTTGTACACATATCCATCTGGATTAATACAAGGGACGAAGAATAATTGGGTTTGATTCACCAAATAAGTAATCTCTTCATTCGTTCCATAATTTTCCAAAACATACCACATGAAGAAAATCGTTTCCATCAAACTCATTGGTTCACGTGCATGATGAATGGCCGTGTACAAAGCCTTCGGTTCATTTTCATCTACATTTGGATTGTCAGAAATCTTCACATGGTAAATCGGTCGGTTCTCGTGAGATAAAAAAGTGGAAATAGGCGCTTTTGCAGTAATTAAATTCGGATATTGTTGTACCATCGCATCCAATTCCGCAAGCATTTCATTGTATTTTAGATAACCTCCCATCGTCCCCAAATTGAAATTTGTTGGAGTAGTTGGATTGGCATAATTGGCTCCACC
>CANMFV010000177.1 GCA_947496835.1 Flavobacteriales bacterium
ACCGCTTTCTTCAAAAGTTGCCATTCTATGGTTTGAAAACCGTTTCCAAAAGGTACTGATCGAAATCAACGATCAATTTGATAAATTCCGAATCTCAGATGCATTAATGGCCATATATAAGTTGGTTTGGGATGATTTCTGTTCTTGGTATTTAGAAATGATCAAACCTGGATACGAACAACCAATAGACCGTCAAACATTAGAGAAAACCAAGTTTTTCTTTGAGGAATTACTGAAAGTTATGCATCCATTCACACCTTTCGTTTCGGAGGAATTATGGCATGCGTTGAACGAACGCAAAGATGGTGAGGACATCGTTATTGCAGCATGGCCAACTGTGAAGGAGATTGATGATCAAGTATTAACTGGATTTGAAAAGGCAGAAAAAGTTATTTCACAAATCCGCACGATTCGCAAGAATAACAACATCGCGAATAAAGTGAAATTAGAGATGTATGTAAGAGCAAATGTTTCGACTCAGACGGATTTTGATTCGGTGATTTCTAAAATGGGTAATTTATCTGTTTTTGACTATGTTTCAGATAAAATTCAACACGCAAATTCCTTTATTGTGGAAGGTGTGGAATACTTTATTCCATTTGGTGAAAGTGTCGATGTAGATGCGGAAATCAAAAAAATGGAGGAGGAATTAACGTACACAAAAGGATTCTTGAAAAGTGTGCAAGCTAAATTGTCTAACGAACGTTTTGTGGCGGGTGCACCGGCTCAAGTTTTGGATTTAGAACGCAAAAAAGAAGCGGATGCGCTTGGTAAAATTCAGCTGATTGAAGAGAAGTTAAGTTCCCTTAAAGGATAGGATTAGATAAAACGAAAATCGACTCTTCGATTTTTTTGTTTACCTGCATCGGTGTCGTTTTTACCTACAGGTTCTTTTTCTCCTTTAAAGTCAATTTCCACCCGTGAAGGTTGTAATCCGTGTGTCTCGAAAAAATGCACCAAAGCCGCAGCCCTGCGTTTAGATAAGTCAATATTATAAGCATCTGAACCATCTGAATCCGTATGTCCGGTGATTAAAATCCGTAAGTCTGAATGACTTTTTACCATGCGAATCATTTCGTTTAAATAAGCTTCGTATTCTGACTGGATTATATCCCTGTCATATTCGAAATAAATAGGTTCAAATTTAAAAGCACGCAATTCTTCTTTGCGTTTTTCTGGAGATGACAAGCCATCCTTTAGGTCTTGTTCAAATTTCGCCAATTGATTCAATGGCAAAATATTTGGCGTGTTTTCACTAATATTGAAAGCCGCCTTATATAGGGTCAAGGTTGACTTATTGTCTATACTTCTCCCGAGTAAGTATCCTTTTTTTGTATCGAATTCAAAATCAAATTGTTGTTTAATAGCTGGTACGGCATTTTTTGATTTGTAACCAAGTCTAGTTTCTTTGATTTCTAGGTGTCCGTTTTCAAGTACTTTTCCAACAATGTCATAGATGTAATATTGTCCTTCTGAGTTATTTTCATGCCTCATTTTGCCGTCAATCATTCCTTTTATAATCGTGATGTCAAGGTATACCCAGTGTAATGAAGATGTAATTGGATTTGATGGGTCGGTAATAAAAGAACCGCCCTGCCACGTTCCGGATAGCTTTTGTCCGTTAGAACAATAGCTCATCATGAGGAAAAGAAGTAAGAAAGCCTTTTTCATTCTTTTTTATTCGTAAAAAATCAAAAAATGTTCCACAAATTCGAACTATCTTCGGTTCTGAATGTTTTAAAAAGAAAACAAACATGAAAACACTATTTTTATTCATTTCAATTTTAAGTCTGATGATAACTGCAGAGAAACAAGACATATATCAATTCAAAGTAGTAGATATCAACGGAAAAAACTTTGATTTTGCTGATTTAAAAGGTAAAAAAATCATGATTGTCAATACAGCTTCTAAATGTGGTTTAACACCGCAATATGAGAAATTAGAAGCATTGTATGAAAAATACAAAAACAAGAATTTTGTCATTATTGGCTTCCCAGCAAATGATTTTATGTCCCAAGAGCCTGGTTCAAACGAGGAAATCGAAAGTTTCTGCAAGATGAATTATGGCGTGACTTTTCCAATGATGTCTAAAATCTCTGTAAAGGGGAAGGATATGCATCCCGTGTATCACTTTTTGACAGAAAAAAGCCAGAATGGACTAGAGGACAATAAGGTGGAATGGAATTTTCAGAAATACTTAATTGATGAAAGCGGACACCTGGCAAAAGTAATTTCTCCTCGTACACAACCCGATGATGAGTCCATTGCTTCATGGATTGAAAAATAGTTCAAATCGTTGAAATTTTGTTGATAAGTTAAGGCTTCAAAAGCCTTTTAAACCCTCGTAAAAACCTAGCTTTTTCTTATTTTTGTTACACTTGATAAAAGTGATAAAACGTAAAAAAAAGAGATATGGCTGAAGAAGAAAGAAGGGATAATTATTCTGCTGATAATATTCAGGTATTAGAAGGGTTAGAGGCGGTGCGCAAACGTCCTGCAATGTACATTGGAGACGTTGGGGTTAAGGGATTACACCACTTAGTTTATGAGGTTGTGGATAACTCAATCGATGAGGCACTTGCTGGACATTGTGATAAAATTGATGTATTTATTAATACGGATAATTCGATAACCGTTGTAGATAATGGTCGTGGTATTCCAACTGCGATGCACACCAAAGAAAAGAAATCAGCTTTAGAGGTCGTAATGACTGTACTTCATGCTGGGGGTAAATTCGATAAGGATACCTACAAAGTATCTGGTGGACTCCACGGTGTTGGTGTTTCTTGTGTAAACGCGCTTTCCATTGCATTAAAAGCGACAGTTCGTCGAGAAGGAAAAATATTTCAACAGGAATATTCGATTGGTAAACCATTGTACGATGTGAAGATCGTTGGTGAGTCATCCGAGACAGGTACGGAAGTGACGTTTAAGCCAGATGGAACTATTTTCGATTCTACTGAATACAACTTTGATACGATTGCTGCTAGAATGCGTGAGTTAGCCTTTTTGAATAAAGGAATCACCATTTCGTTGACAGATAATCGAGTAACTGATGATGAAGGAAATCATCCAACCACAATGTATCATTCTGAAGGCGGTTTAAGAGAGTTTGCTCAATATTTAGACCGTAACCGTGAGGCTTTGATATCCGACGTGATTTATTTCGAAGGAGAACGTGAAAACATCCCAGTGGAGGTAGCATTGACATACAACACCTCTTACACTGAAAATATTCAAGCCTATGTGAACAACATCAACACGCATGAGGGTGGAACACATTTATCTGGTTTTAGACGCGGACTAACGAATACCTTGAAAAAGTATGCGACTGATTCTGGTATGTTGGCGAAAGAAAAAATCGATATTGATGGTGATGACTTCCGTGAAGGACTTACGGCAGTCGTTTCAGTGAAAGTACAGGAACCTCAATTTGAAGGTCAAACAAAAACCAAATTAGGAAATCGTGAAGTAACCGCTCCTGTTAGTCAAGCGGTGTCGGAGATGTTATCAGCTTACCTAGAAGAGCATCCTGCGGAAGCACGATTGATTGTTGAAAAAGTCATTCTTGCCGCAAGAGCTCGTCATGCTGCTAGAAAAGCACGTGAAATGGTACAACGTAAAAATGTACTTTCTGGTTCTGGATTGCCTGGTAAATTAGCTGACTGTTCTGAAAAAGATCCTGCTGCATGTGAAATTTACTTTGTCGAGGGAGATTCGGCGGGTGGAAC
>CANMFV010000178.1 GCA_947496835.1 Flavobacteriales bacterium
GATAGCTTAGCGCTTGATTTAAGAGATGAATCAAATTCAATCTATTACTATTGGAAGTTTATTCGAGGATTCACTTCTCCCGTTTTTTTAACCGTTACCGGAATTGTATTTACATACTTGTTATTGGGTAACGACCAGACGCCTTTTTGGAAAAATTTGCGTGTGCGAAAAGGACTTAAGCGCGTTGTAGAACTGCTGTTTTGGGGTTATTTATTACAGTACTACGCCTTCCACGTACTACAATGCATTGGAGTAGGCATTTTGGCCATTATTTCTATTTATGGCATATCGCGCTTAATAAAATTCATTCCGTTATGGATATATTACGCCATTGCCGGGACATTGCTCTTCTCAAGTTACCTTTATTTTGGACTTTTACCCGAAGGAGAATTTTGGCCGAAACATGCGCCCGCTTTTATTCAAAACATTTTTCACGGAAAACACTCTTTGTTTCCATTGACGCCGCACATGGGCTATACCATGTTTGGAGCCATGATTGGTGTAATTCTTTTTCATGCTAAGGACAAAGTGAAGACGCCTGGCTTCATTCTAGCTGGTTTTTCTATTGGATTATTCCTATACCTATTTATCAAGAAATGCCTCTTACTATTTAGTGAAACAACCTTGTTTAAAGACACGCCTATCTACCGTATGGATTGGTTATTTGAAAAACTTGGAATGGTTTTCATGGTGCTCTCCATTCTATTGGCACTAGAAACGTATGTCTTGAAAATTAAAAAATCTAATCTTTTTTTAAAAGTCGGTCAAAGTACCTTAAGTATTTACATCATTCACATGATTGTACTATACGGAAGTCTCACGGGGAGAGGTTTGACGCATTACTTCCATGAACAACTCAATGCATACCAAATAGTGCCTTACACACTCTTATTTGTACTTGCATTCGTAACATTTGCTTATTTCTTGGATCACATTAGAAACGGCTTATCATTCGTACTTGTTCCATTAAAGAAATTAACAAATCGCATCTTTTTAATAGAGTGATTAGAGAATCACCTTTTTCTTGATAATTCGTTCACCGCAGCTATCTTGAATCGTGATGGTGATTGTATACGTTCCTGGCTTATTATAAGAATGTTGCGTCTCAAAAAGATCAGACGACTTTCCATCTCCAAAATTCCATTTTATACTTTTTGCCTTTGGAAAATTCGCCGAGCAATTCACCATGTACTTTCTATTTTTATTAGAAGCTTTTACCGAAACCACATTGCGCTGCAACAAGTAACGGTTCATATTTAAGTTTACAAGAGTAAATGCTGTATTTTGGATATACTTTGCCTCTTCAACTTTTAAATCACCCACAAACTGTGAAGAGGGATTTTGCTTAAATATGGCTGCGTAAAAGCTACATGCTGCGAGATAGGAACCATACTTGGAGGGATGTTGTAAATCTTCATTGTATAACTGAATCGAAGCATTATTCTCTTTCACTGTTTCCCATACTTTACCAACCGGTACAATTGGAAAATCAAATAACTTGGATAAATATAAATAGCCTTGATGAATGTGGTCGTTCATGATCTGGTAAGACCAATTTAAAGAATCATCCGGGTATCCTTGCTCATAACCCCATGTTTCATACAATAAGATCGTCGCACATGGATTCTTTTGGTAGATGCTATCAGAAATACGTTTAACATAAGGAACAACTAAACTATCGATTGAATGTATACCTTTTGATAATTCTCGACTAAATCCTTGCAGAACGACATAGTCCCATTTTTCGCGCTGTATGTCCTGATATAGGTCCATTCGTTCGCTATGCATCTGAAAGGTGTGGCTAGACTTCGCACTCATATGAACATCCACATTGATGTTCTTTGAATGTGCCAAATCCTTAAACATCTTCGGCATATTATTGTAGTGCGTGTAACTATTTCCAATAAATAAAATACGCATGGGCTGACTCCAACAAAAGGAGTTCGCAAAAATAAACAGAAAAAACAGGATTGATTTTCCCATAGCATAGATTTAGAACATCTTCAACTCTTCTGCCAATTTTGCTAATTCTTCAGAGCTTAATGTTAATTTCTTGCGATTAAAATTTATATCATCCATTTGATTTAATGGAATTAAGTGGATGTGCGCATGAGGTACTTCAAGTCCTATTACTGCTACACCAATGCGTTTGCAAGCAATCTTACTCTTTAATTGTACCGCAACTTTTTTTGCAAACAACTGAAATTCTACATATGAGTCATCAGCTATATCAAAGATATAATCTTGTTCCTTTTTGGGAATAACTAATGTATGCCCTTCAACAAGCGGATTGACATCCAAAAAAGCTAAAAAGTTAGCATCTTCAGCTATTTTATAACAAGGGATTTCTCCCTCAACAATACGAGTGAAAATGGAAGCCATTAACGTGAAATTGAAATAACCTCGAAATTCATGGTTCCTCCAGGCGTTTGAATTTCTGCAATTTCACCGACCTTTTTACCCAAAAGACCTTTCCCAATTGGAGATTCAATTGAAATCTTACGTAATTTGATATCCGCTTCATTTTCGGCTACAAGTGTGTACTCGATTTCCATACCATTGGTTTGGTTTTTAATCAAAACTTTCGATAGGATAAATACTTTACTATTGTCCATATGGGTTTCATCAATCAAACGAGCATTTGAAATAATCGTTTCCATTTTTGAGATTTTCATCTCAAGAATCCCTTGCGCTTCCTTTGCAGCATCGTATTCAGCATTTTCGGATAAATCTCCTTTATCCCGTGCTTCAGCAATTTGTTCAGATATCGAAGGACGCTGAACGGTTTTCAAGTGGTAAAGTTCATCCTTAAGTTTTTGTAAACCTTCCGGAGTATAGTAATTTAACTGTGACATGTGATAAAGTATTAAACGCAACAAGAGAGCCCATTGGACTCTCTTGAACCTTTACAAAAGTAAATAAATTATTTTAAACTAATCGTTGCTCCAACTGTATGAATAATTCCAAATACACCTGCGAAACGTGTTGTGTATTCAAATCCAAGGGCACTTTTATTTTTTCCAACTAACGCATCAATTGAAAATCCAGCTGTTGGACCAACTAATGCATTTGAACGATTTTCCGCATTAAAGATTCCTGATTCATAACAATAACCAGCACGGAAGTTAAATGCCATTTTTTCATTTGACACTCCATAATCTAACCCTAATCGAAATTGATCCTTCATAAATGAATTGGCAGTAAATGCTGCTGCAATAACCAATTTGTTGCTTTCATTGAAAATAACATCATATGATCCACCTATTCCAAGAAGTGACGGTAATTCATACGTCGCTGAACGTTCCTCTAATGAAGCAATAAAACCACTAGAAACATATGAAGCTTGTTGTGCAAGTCCATCACCTTTAAAACGCATTACTGGACCGATATTCTTCAATGTGATACCAAATTTAATTTGATCTTGTTCACCTGATACATATCGTATACCCGCATCAATTGCAATACCATTTGATTTTAAATTGGAAATGCTTTCAGAAACAACTTTAAAGTTAATCCCACCATATATACTTGAGGAAAATTCTTTCGCATAACCAATGTTAAAGATATTCGCACGTGGTGAGAAGAATCCAATATTTCCTTCTGGATTTGCCACAGTCGTAATTGGAATATCTCCGAAATTCATAGATTGAACACTAATCGAAAATACCTCAGAATCTGGAATTCGTTGAGCTATACCAGCAGAGTTGAATCCAATTGAAGCAGAA
>CANMFV010000179.1 GCA_947496835.1 Flavobacteriales bacterium
AGTCAAGCTTAAGATTTTCTTGATTCGTTTCAACAGGAATAACCTTCACTACTTTCCCTTCTAAATTTAGAATTTGAATGGTGTTAATTCCATGATTGACATGAGGGAATTGAACATCTAATTCATCGATAAATGGATTTGGCGACACGACGATTTCCTGCAACTCATTTTCTATAACACCCACATTTGGATCTGCTATCGCACAAGCACATTTGTTTTTGACAACGTTGGTTTGCACAATTTGTGGCGCGAAATACGTTGCTTTCACCCAACATTTTTGTCCCAATTGTGTACTGGAGGCATTTCTAATTCGCAGTGTATACCAACCATCATATGTTGCCACATGCGTATAATTGATGGTGCCTGCTTGAACAATGGAATCTATTTCCTGACAATCCTTATCGATGAGAATAAGACTGATTGGCAAGGTAGCGACGGTTGGATACAATTCAACGTTTATGACGGAACCAGTTTTCACGAAAATTCGACCGACTGTTCGACATTCCAAACTATTATTTGGTAGCGCTCCGCCCTGTTGTAAGGAAGATAAATGGCTATCTCCTAAATCATTGGACATCTCCCACTCTTGCGTTGTTGATTTACCTGGTCTGACATAATTTGTGTCGATTCCCTGTGGAGCCCAAACACAATAACCTCTTCTTCCCAGGTTCGCAGAACCATCGCAAGGTGGAATGCTAATGTTCACTTTTCCACCCCCGTAAACAATACTCGTTGTATTTCCATTTGCTCCGGAGTAATCCATCAAAACCGTTCCATCTGACCAGCTTGTCTGAACTCCTGTTAGATTTTGCCAAATCGTCCAATGATCGTTCACACCAACCAATGCTTTCGATTCTCTTTCAATGACCAACGCATCTGGAGCCTGCCAACGAACGAGGTAATTTCCTTGTTTAAAATGTAAATTCTGATGGCACCAAAGTAAATTTTCTACATCACTATCCAACGGTAAATTCGACAATGAAGTAGGTTGATGCGAGAAACGATTCCCGTTATAACCGATTGAAAATAAATCTTCAAAAAAGAGTTGTGGCGAACCATCTAAAGACAGCACAATGGCATGTGCAACCGAATTCCTGCCATCATTTGGTTCAATATGCGGACTTAACTCGGAACCTGAATTCCAACCAGTATAATTTCCTTGACTGTTTAAAGTCGGCCTAAAAGTGTCATGATTATTTACAAATGGAACAGTTCTTCCACGATTCATCTGTTGTTGACTTGGAATGTTCGCTAAATCGAAATTACCATTTCCACTGACCATTGACGCCAAGGCAAAGCGCAAATTAAAATCAAAGGTCCCAGCTCGGTTTTGAACAGCATCACACCAAGCGTCCAATTGCGCAGTACTTCCCACCCATTCGCCAACGGCGAACATATCAGCCCCACCACTCGCATAAAGTGCGTTGTATTGTAAATTCCATAGAAAATCCTCTGCTGTATAACTTGGAAAATGCTTCACAGCATCCAATCGAACACCATCCCACCCCACTTGTTTTTTATACCAAATCAACCAATTGCGCATGTTTGAACGCATGTAATCGGTAGATTGTGTAGGATTAAACGTGGCATTACTTGATAATCCGAAAGCATTATTTTCATAGGATGCATCTGGACCCCAAAAAGGAGAATTAATGTCGTTTGAGCAACATGCATTTGAGTTATTTGGATAAAAATTCTGCCAGTTTTTAGGGAATCTACCTTCGCGAGCTAAATAATTACTTGCGGTTTCTGCGCTAGCCGGGGTTTTAAAACACGTGTAGCGAAAATTTTTATATTTATTGGTTTGACCATCGTCCATCGCCGAAGGATCTTGTCCACCGGCACCATTAGCACTACCGGCATTTGAAACATGATTTAATACAATATCTTGAATAACGTCGATGCCATTCGCATGCATCACCGCGATCATGCGCAGCAATTCATCCTTGTCTCCCATTCTTGTTTTCGTGGCGTTTTTTTGAAATTTATCACCCAAATCATAGTGGTCAAAGGGAGAATATCCAACACTGTTGGTTCCATTGTTTTTCATTGTTGGAGGAATCCAAACGGCATCAATACCAAGCTCTTTTAATCTAGGGGCTAATTCTGTCAAATAGTTAGCCCATCCATTCGCATAATTGGTATTCCAATAATCCCACCAAAACGATTGCAAAACCACTTGACGAGAAGTTGGATTTACTTGTCCAATCAAACCATTCAGCTGTGTAAAGCCGAAAAAAAACAAACTAAAAACGATTATTTTCATGACAAAAGTTTTATACTTTGGTTACATGCACTTCTCCAGCCCTTATGGTGATCATTTCTTTCTTCACTAAGCAAGTAACTGGTTTATTACCCATATTTTTGATGCTTACATTTGATTTGTCAATCGAAATCTCCAAAGGAACTGTTTGATATAAAATTCTAAACGTATAGGAATCCCATGCAGTTGGAATCGTTGGATTGATTTCTAATCCAGACTCATGTACACGTACACCTGCCATTCCCTCTACTACAGACATCCATGTTCCCGCCATACTTGTAATGTGAAGTCCTTCATCCGCCTCATGATTGTAATCATCTAAATCCAAACGAGAAGTTCTCAAATACAATTCATATGCTTTGTCCAGATTCCCAATTTTTGCCGCTACAATCACATGAACACACGGTGATAAAGATGATTCATGCACCGTTTTTGGTTCATAAAAATCAAAATTCGCACGAATGGTTTCCAAATCAAAGTGATCCTCAAACAGATATAATCCTTGAAGGACATCTGCTTGTTTGATGAAAATGGAACGTAAAATTCGATCCCAAGACCAATGTTGGTTTATCGGACGTTCATTTAATGGTAAATCAGAAGTGGACAATTGTTCTTTATCCATGAATCCATCTTGTTGAAGGAAAATGTTTGTCCCTTCTAGAACTGGGAAATATACATTATCCACAATATGACGCATCGCTTTGATTTCCTTTTCGGACATCAATTTGTTATTTGATCCACCGATTTCTTCATTGATTTTCAAACAATAATCAATACACCAACGCGCGATGTAATTTGTGTACCAGTTATTGTTGATGTTGTTTTCATATTCGTTAGGACCTGTTACGCCAAGCATAACGTATGCTTCTTTGCTCTCTGACCAGTTGAAACGTTGTGTCCAAAACCGTGCAATACCAAGTAAAACCGGGAATCCATATTGTTTGAGGTAATCTCTATCTCCAGTGTGACGCACGTAATTATAAATTCCAAATGCAATCGCTCCGTTTCGGTGAATTTCCTCAAATGTAATTTCCCATTCGTTGTGACATTCCTCACCGTTCATGGTAACCATTGGATAAAGTGCAGCACCATCTTTAAATCCTAATTTCTCAGCATTTTCAATGGCCGCATTTAAATGGTTGTAACGATATACCAACAATTGACGTGCAATTTTCGGGTCTGCTGTTTTTAAATAAAATGGCAAACAATAGGCTTCTGTATCCCAATAGGTCGCCCCACCATATTTCTCTCCAGTGAATCCTTTTGGACCAATGTTTAATTTTGCGTTTTTCCCTGTGTACGTTTGATATAAATGGAAAATGTTAAATCGAATTCCTTGTTGGGCTGCGGTGTCACCTTTGATGACGATGTCCGCATTTTCCCAAATCTTCAACCAAGCTTGTTCGTGATCTTGTCTCAATTTGTCAAATCCACC
>CANMFV010000180.1 GCA_947496835.1 Flavobacteriales bacterium
CATCTTTTTTTGTTTTTCTCCGTTTATAAACATAAATTTGACTATTAATTGCCTAAACTATTGTAATCTATGAAAACATTCAAGTTCGCTATTATTGGCTTCACACTTGTGTCCTTATTCAGTGCATGTATTGAACACGAGGTTATTCCACCGCCAACGAACATGGTAGATTTAAATGCTAGTTTGGTTGGATACGTAAATGGTACTCAATTTGAACTAACCCAAAACGTGAATGGGTACAATGCAACCACAGAAGATACAGCAGTTGTAATCGCATCTCCAGCCTTATCTAAAGTTATTTACACATCAACTATTTTCTCAAACCAAAATGCTCAATCATTAAGCTTGATGTTTGGTACACTTGACTATGATGCTGCAGCGAATACTGAACCTACATTAAGTATGTTTAATGATTGGAACATGACAAACTCAGGGATTCCAATTTTATTTAAGGATAAAGCGACGATGGTTAGTCAAAGTGTTGACGGTGTCCAAGTAACTTACACAGACAATACCGGAAAAATTTGGTATTCAAGAGAAACAGACCCAGGTCAAGTCGCGAATTTTACCATTTTAAAACAAGCATCTGACGGAACAGGTGACTATTCTTTATTTGAAGCAACGTTTTCTTGTAAAGTTTGGTACGTAGATCCACAAACAAGTTTAGAGTCTTCACTAAATATTACCAATGCCAAGTATCGTGCATGGTTTAAAAGGTAATTGAATAGATGAGTGAAGTCCTAAAAATAGCTATCATTGGCGATTACAACTTCACCTACAACTCGCATCACGCGACCAATTTATCTTTGGACCACGCATCGGATTTTCTCGAAACAGAAGTCAATTACTATTGGATAAAAATCAACGAAGCGATACAATACAAACCTGTTTATTATGAGCAGTTTGATGGCATCTGGATTGCACCAGGTCCTTTTCTAAATCACTTCTTTTTGAACGGTGTATTTAAAGTAATTTCAGAATCGAAAGTACCCGTTTTTTTAACAGGAGAAGGTTATAAGTACTTTTTTGAATACCTCATCTCCATGAATCAATTGAATCCTTATGGGGAGAAATTAATTTCTGATAATCTGATAGAAGGTAGTCAATTTGAACGTGTAACGATTTACCCAAAAACGAAAGACATCGTAAAATTGTATGAAAACTGTAATCATACAGAACTCAGTTCATCACGCTTTAGTTTATACCCTCAACTTACAGAGCAGTTAAATGGTCATTTGATTGACATAGAAGCAACAAATCAGTTTGATGACCCTGAAATTGTGACATTAAGAAACCACCCGTTTTTTATGGCTTGTAGTTTTTGTCCTCAAATATCTTCCACGCGAGACTTACCTCATCCCTTGATTTACACTTTTTTAAAAATGGCCAGAGAACTTTCGACCTCAAAGTTCAGTCAATTGGTTTAGTGCTGAGTAGTACAATAAACACCTCACTGGTTTTTTGAAAATTTGCTCAAGTAGTTTCGAATAAGCAACTATTTGCTCCATGTGTTTTTGGTTTATTTTCCCCGTTTTAAAGTCAATGACAATAACCTCCTCCGATTTAACAAAAACCTTGTCTGGTTTTTTTACGTCATTTTCACCGGCTAAAACCACCTGCTCATTTAGCGACTTTTCAATGTTCTGTAAATAATTACCCTCCTCCATTTTTATCCAAAAAGCTTGAGCGCATTCACGCAAACGTTGTTCATTTTTTTGCTCAATGTTTCCGTCTTTAAGTAATTTGACTAAAACTAGGTCTGTATCAACATTCGATTGACATAGGGACATTAGTAGGTGAAAATCATTCCCAAAGCGCTGTTCCTCTTGTTGAATTTCCGTTTCGTCTTGGAACACTTTTCTAAACACAATATCGGGATACCACAATCGTTGACTAAAGTCGACAGGTAAGTATAAATTATCAGTGGAATCCTCTTTTTTCGAAATGGGTTCGTTCTGTCCAATTTGCAAGAGGCCATCTTTGGTCATGCCGAGGTTCAGTCCTTCTAGTTGATCGTGAATCATTGCGCCAAATTTTCCTTTTTCAAAATCATTTAGCGCATATAACCTCAATTCTGGACGAGTCATTCCAACGTAAAACAGGTTCATTTTATCCAAAAGAATCAAATTATTCTCATCCTTTGCAAAAGCATTTAATTCCGGTATTTGTTGGTTTTTTCCCGGAAACGCATATAAGATTTTATCTCGTACTTCCATCAAATACTTTCCTTGCGGATTCATGGTAGTCGTAAAATCCATATTCGGAATGATCACCACAGGGAACTCTAATCCTTTCGATTTATGAATCGTCATAATTTTCAGTGCGGATTGAGTGTCCGGCATTTGCAAAGCGATTTTATCCTTTTGCGCATCAAAAAATTCAAGAAAATGATGAATGTCTGATTGACGAGCGAGTTGAAACCCATAAATCACATCCATAAAATGATGAAGGTATGGTTCTTCAGTTTCTTTCCAATCCATTAATTTCATGAATTTCTGAACTAGATCATACACACTTTCGTAGGTTGTAAAGAAGGAAGTAGTTCCACCAAAATGATCCTTTAAAAAACGAGTGTCGTTGAAAATACGTATAGACTTTCCATCCTTTTGAACAACTTCGAAATATCCGAGGTAATCAGCGGTAGAATAAGCACCGTGTAGTCTGAAGAACAATTCGGCAAAGCGCTTTGTCTCCGTTGTTTTCTTCGGGGATGCGCGTCTTCTTAAATAGGATAAAATCAATTGAACTTGCGCATCCTTAGATACCAATAGAGAATCTTGAGAAACCACTTGGTATTTTCGTTCGGTTAGTCCAACCGCTAGGGTATTTCCAAGTCTATTGGTTTCTGTTAAAATACAAATATCACCAGGTTCAAATCCAGCTTGTAAAGATTCTTCTATAAAACCTATTACTTTTTCTAAACGTTCGTCAAATGTTATTTTTTGTTGAATGGATTCAATGTGAATGTAGCCGCTTTTTTGTTGGATTGGTTCTTGTTTCAAATCTTGATAGAAATGCGCCATATTCTCAGGCAAGCACTTTGATAGTCCCGCAAAAAGCAGGTTGTTAAATTCAACGATTTCCTTTGCGGAACGAAAATTGGAAGGAAGAACACGTTTTGCACCTCGACTTGCAAAAGAGGCACTTTTAGCGGCTATTTGACGGTCATTTTCCGGATTGTAAATTGCTGGAAGGCTTACAAACTGTTCAGCGAGTCCATTATTGAAACGGTAAATTGATTGTTTTGCATCACCTACGATTAAATTCCATCGGTTGTTTGCCAAAGATTCTTGGATTAATGGAATTAAATTTAACCATTGAAGTCGAGATGTGTCTTGAAATTCATCTAAAAGAAAATGTTCAAATCGGACACCTAATCTTTCGTAGATGTAGGGAGCCTCCTCGTCCCTAACAAGTTTACTTATTAACTTATTGAATTCCGATATCCGTATCAATTGTTCATCGTTCATCATGAGCTGAAGTTGTTTTCCTACATGTTGTAATAAGGCCATGTTAAAGAAATTCTTTCGGTACAACTCAATCAAATTAAATGCAGCTAAGTCAGTTAAATAACGTTCATTCAATCGAATTACATCCTCTTTCAATGACAATGGAATGGCAAATTTAGAATTTGGCTCCATCAGGTTTAAAAGCGTTGC
>CANMFV010000181.1 GCA_947496835.1 Flavobacteriales bacterium
ATTACGTTCATGAAATCGTTTCCAGATTCTTCTAAAACAGGAAGGTGATTCGCGGCTTGATTGCTCACAGAAAAATCATCGAGCCAAGTGGCCGTATTGGAATTTCTAACGGTGCAGAATAATTCACTAGGGACAGAATATCCGTTACCACTCGCATTTCTTCTGTCGCGCCAGCAAACGGCTAAATCCCCATTTGATGCGTAATCAGCCCAAATTAAATCTTGAATCTTTCCATTTCCAATTGGATCTTGATTGATGCGCGTTGGACTACTCCAAGTGAGTCCGTTGTTGCTTGTTTCAATGAAGGTAATATCTGATTCTCCAAATGCATCGCTCAGAAAGAAATATCCCATCTGATTAGCATTGTTCGGATTTACTTTTAATAAGGGTCCTGCTTTAACGAGTGTATTGCTTGTACCAAATCCTTGTCCTTGGTAAGCAACATCATATGCATATGTTTGACCTTGGTTAATCGATTGTACACGAATCAAACGCGGAAATAAACTTTGACTGGGTAAATAACTCGGGTAAAGTGCAGTGAATCGTCCGTCTGCTGTGACAACAGGTGAAGGCATGGGCTGGGAGATAACGGAACCAGAAAGAAATCCTGTAGCATCTAATTCATCTGATTGAAACGTTTGTCCGCCGTCCGTACTAATTGAAACATAGGGATGATAGGGTGGAGTAATGAGCGTCGGTTGGTTTGCATTCATATTTGTCACGTAAATCGTTCCTGCATTTGGACCGGTTGTTTGATCGATGACCATCCAGGGACGATCGATGGCTACTTGATTAGGAAATGTATTGATGTCTAATACGGTAACAGGATTCCCCCAAGAAAGTCCACCGTCGATAGATTTACGCAAAAGCACTTTTCCTGCACTAAAGTTGACGTTGTCATAATCGATGTAAGACATAAATAAATTGCCCAAATGATCATAAGCAAGTGATACATCGGCACTAGAAAAGGTAGGTGTTATGTGTGCTTGCCAAATCGGTGTGGACCAAGAGTTTCCACCATTACTTGATATTGAAGTCTTAATCACGACCTTATTGTTAAATTGAAACCCCATCCACGCGGCAACTAAGTGCTGTGAATTCGTTGGATTCATAACGAGGTATGGTTCACCTTCAAAGTAGTTCCCTTCGGAAACGAGTTGGTTTTGCGCGTTGATTGTTGAACTCAAACAAATGAATAGCAACACATTGAATAGCATTATTTTCATTTTATAAAGGTAAAAAAAAACGCCATCCTGAAAAGAATGGCGTTTAATTCGTTGTTCAATTCCGATTTATTCGAAAATTTTCAAGTCGATTTTACCATTAACGGTTAGGGAAGTAACCGTACCCGATAACACCATTGGACCAACAGATTGGGTAATGCTATGCGCAAATTTCATTCCGTTTACTTCTTTGAAATCACCATATGTAATCGTTGATTCCATGGTTTCTCCATCGCGTGTCATTACGTTGATGGTTTTTTCTTTCATGAAGGTGGCCTTGTTAAAGTAATCGAATGATTCATTTTTACCATCTACCGTTTTCATGACGTAATAATCCACACCATTCAAGTTTTCAATACCCACTAATTCGTGAGTCAAACCATTTTTCACAAAGTTCATTTCAGGAATGATACCGTTTGATTTCGATTTGGAAGTTAATTCTTCCTCCGTTAATTCCGTTTTTCCAGTTTGCATATTGAAGGTAAATCCTGTTTTTCCATCGTAGAAAGACTTTTGAAAAGTCATTCCCTGTCCTTCCAGTTTTTGTCCTTCCGTAACTGGGGCAACAAATACCTCTGTTGATTTCAAAGCAAACGGAATTTGATCTCCTTTTAACTCATACACGCGTTCGAAGTTTTTAATTGCTTTCAACTTTTTAGCAGCATCTTTTTTCGTCGTAGTTCCTGTCAGAGCTAGTACATACGAATCGATTAACTGAGCGGAAGTGATGTCAGCTGGTTTGGTATCCTTCATGACATTTCCAAAAGCATCTAAGACTTCGATTTTCCCGTCCGCATCAAATCGTTTTAATTTTTCAACTACTTCTTCGTTTCCAACAACGATGATGTTGCAGTTTTTAGAAGTGAAATATTGCTGTGCCATTTGAAGTACATCTTCTTTAGTAACACCTTCTAAACGTTGTAAATACGTTTGATAATAGTCATTTGGCAACTTGTTTTTGATGATGTTCAAGGCGAAACGTGCGATGGTTTGTGGTCGTTCTAATGAACGTGCAAATCCACCGGCCATGTTTGTTTTCGTTAAGTTCAATTCTTCATCCTTCACATATTCATTGGTGATTTTCTGAAACTCCAACAAAATTTGTTCAATTGCTGAATCGGTAACGGCATTCTGGAAATTTCCACCGGCAGACATCCATGAGCCATCTTCTGTAATGTTTAAACTTGAATAACATCCGTAGGTGTAGGCTTTGTCTTCGCGAAGATTCTGCATCAAACGCGTTCCGAATCCACCGCCACCAAGAATTCCGTTTAACACGGTCAATGGCAATTGATTTTTATCTCCCGTTTTCATTTGAATTGGAAACGTAATGTATACAACCGATTGAACAGCTCCTGGTTTTTTGACGAAAACAACACGGTTTCCTTTTGTGTAACTTCCAGCATTTGGTTGTTCTGTATACACATTCCCACCTGTCCATTTGCTAAAATAAGCGTTTACCATTGCTTCTGTTTGTTGGCGTGTGATGTCACCAACTACCACTAAGTAACTTCCTGTAGGAGTAAAGTTTGCTTTGTAAAACGAAACAAGATCTTCTCTTGAAATATTGTTTAATGTTTCTTCCGACATTACATCACTAAATGGATGATTTGGGAAGTTGATTTTAACCGTTGCATTTTGGGCCATTGTCCCTGCATCAGATTTTGCTGACATTAAACTTGAAACGTTCTGTTTTTTAATACGGTCGAATTCCGATTGTGGGAAATTCGCATTTAACAATACATCAGACATTAAGGTCAAACCTTTGTCCATATGTTTTGTCAAACAAGACATGGAAATAGATGATTTGTCTGCACCCAAAGATGCGCCGATAAAATCGATTTCTTGATCCAATTGATCTTTCGTTCTATTTGTTGTTCCCGACATAATCAGCGATCCTGCCATGTCAGCAAGACCAGCTTTTGATCCTTCCAAGCGTGGATCAGAACCCATGTTTAAGTCAAAGGAAACCCTTGGTAATTTATGGTTTTCAGAAAGAATGACTGTAATTCCATTCGCCGTTGTGAAAACTTCGGAGTCTTTAATATTGATTTTTTTTGCTTGCGTTGGTGCAGGCATAATCGAGCGATCTACTTGAGCTGTTGTCCAAGTACCTATCGCCAGAAAGCAAAGTGTGAATATCTTTTTCATGTTTCAGTCGATTATTTTTCTTTTGGTAAGTAATGTAAAATGACACGTGCATCTTGCGTCAAGTATTTCAAAGCAACTCGTTGAATGTCTTCTTTGGTTACTTTCATGTAATTCTCTAATTGTGTATTCACGCGGTTTGCATCTCCGTAATACACAAAATTGTCTGCAAGGTTTTCAGCGATACCTGCAATAGATGAATTAGCAGAAACTAAGTCATTTTCGAATTTATTTCTTGCCTTTTGAAATTCATCCTCGGAAATTAACTCTGTTTGCATCAA
>CANMFV010000182.1 GCA_947496835.1 Flavobacteriales bacterium
GGGTATTCAATTTGACAAACGCATCCCAATGATTTTTCTCAAAACCTTGCTCGCCAATGAAAAGACGGCTATGTTCAAAAACATCAATGGGTGTTTGCATTATGCTCCTTTAATCAGTTGATTGAGTGCCTCAATAAATACAGTATCCGACATTCCATCTGAATGCGAAATGTTTTTAATGTGATATACCGTTCCATCTGCATCAAATTCATCAGATTTAACTGCGAACTTAACCTTATTAGCCTCGGTAATATTGAAAAATGCCGAACCTATGACCATCTCCATTTTTCGGTAATTTCCATAGAAATACTCTTGAAGTAGCGGGACAATTTTGTTTGCAAACGCACTACGTAAATCCGATAACGATTCAATATTCATGAAAAAGGCATGTCCAATCGTGTGGTCTCGGTCTACCAGCACTTCGATGCGTTCATTAAGTGTGTTGAGCAATAAGGACAAATCAATTCCCTCAACTTGTTTGTTTTCTAATTTCGATGCATCCGGTAACATCTCAACAAAGGAGAAACGTCTTCTTAATGCGGTATCTAGAGCCTCCACCGAACGGTCAGCGGTGTTCATGGTGCCGATGATGTAGAGATTAGGAGGTAAAATAAATTCCTCTCGTGAGTAAGGTAATTTGACAAATAGTTGATTTGTTTTTCCAAAGCGTTTGTCTTCTTCTATCAATGTAATGAGTTCACCAAAGATTGCTGAAACATTTCCACGGTTGATTTCATCAATAATGAGGAAATAGGGTGGGAGTGCTGCAATTTCTTCCTCACTTAATTGAATCTCTGAAAGGCTAATTTCTTTTCCATCTTTCTTTACCGTTTCAGTTATTTTCTTCTCGAATGAAACGAATGCTTCCAAAGCAGCGAAGTAAAGGCTTGAATTACTTCCGCCAATCACAGCACGGATCTCTTCATGGATATTTTTGATGACGCTAGGATTAGGAAATGCTTTCGCCAATTTTTCCAATCGTTTCATGGAAATTACATAATCTCGAGTATCCTCTCCGGAGTTTAATTGTAGATTACCTGCACTTGAAATTTTGGAAATTTGCACGGTAATACCACTTCTCGTTTTCAATTCAATAATACCTTGTTGAATGGCTTTACCAAACTCTTGAAATTTTTCTTTGAAACTTAATTCAAATGACTCAGAAATACTGAGTGCTTTCATTTCTTTGATATCCTCAAAGCAGAGGTCGCAAATGTCTTTTAAAATACCGTTTGTGATTTCATATTGAACCTGGTCTTTTACCGTTTTAGGTTTGATTCCTTCAATAAACTCTTCGTAAGACATCGACTGATGAAACGTGTTGAAAAATGCTCGATTTTCATTAACCAACATGTCAAACTTAGCCTTCTTTTGAATCCGTGTATAGTTGTTATTTGGTTCTAAGATATCAACCACCACATCTATTGTAGAAAAGGTTTTCCCAGTTCCTGGAGGTCCGTAGAGGATTTGATTGAGGGGAGTATGATTCAGTATATTTTTTTTCAAAACAAATTCTGAGGTAGGATTAAATACCTCTTCATCGATTAATGTTTGAAAATTGATTCTAGAATATTTTTCAATGCGCCCCTGCATTTCTATTTGATTTACGGCGAATTTAAGTGCAGGAATGCGGTCAGCTTTGAAATGTAAATTATGCGTTTTTTCTTCTAAAATGCATTCATCAACAATTGGAATCAATGTGTTAATTGTTTTATCTAAATCAATAAATAATTCATTGAGACTAGGATAAATTTGTTGTGGAGCTCCAATTTTAAAGTTAAAGCTGCGATCGCCTTTTGACTCAGAAATTATCGATTCAACTTGAGAAGTACGATTTTTTATTTGTTTGATTAATGCTAAAGCCGATTCATTTTGCTTTCCTTCCGGAGTTAAAGTATGACCAAATTCAACAAAGTATTTGAAACCACCATCTTTTCTTTCAAAAAAGAAATCTATTAAATCAGCAGATGATCCAGGGAACGAAACTGGGATTTCCCAAAATGTAAATCCAAAATAACCTGACTTTTCAGTTCCGATGAAATAATCTAATTCAGAACCTTTAGTCGCTTTTAATCGGGTAGAAAATGTAAAATTTCGATCTATTTCATTTTTGGCCATTAGCCAATCAAAAACAGCTTTTTCGTATTGTTGGTAGGTGAGTGTCATATTATTAGTATTTATCGTCGAATTAAAGTTTTATTGTACATCCACGATGGATAAAAATAGTTTAAATTGCTTAAGGATTAAAAGAGACGGACCATTTTTCATTTTAATTATCATGCCAACAACTTCTCCAACTTATTTTTCCATTTCTCCCAATCTGGCATTTCTTTGGTTTGAAGGTCAATAAATTTTTGTGTGTGATCGTGATGGATTAGATGACACAATTCATGCGTAATTACATACTCAATACAGGCTTTGGGTGCTTTTATCAATTCTGGATTTAGAATTATCTTTCCCTTGGGAGTACAACTTCCCCAGCGTTTCGACATTTCTTGAATGTAAAGGGCTTTAGGTTCTACATTGTATTTCTTGAAACGTTGAATAATAGGTTCTGCAATCTCTGCAAATTTGATCTTTGCTTTTTCTCGGTACCACGATTTTAAAAGTTCATCTGCTTTTGAATTTTCTGCAGTGAATATTTCAATGGTTTTGCCTTTGTACTTTACCTCATGTTTGAGAGCCGGAGTAACTTTAAGTAAATACTGACGGCCCATGTAAAAGTGGGATTCACCAGAAACATATTTGCGTTGGGTGATTTTTGGGAAAAAGCCCAAAAAATAATGTTGTTGCTTCATGATCCAAGGAGCCTTTTTTCGCAACTTCTCAGCAATCTTCTCTAAACTTGTTCCGACCGGAGCCTTCACTATTACTTCCATTTCTGGATCTACAGTAATACCTAAGGTTGTGCGATCCGAGAAAATCACGTGGTATTCAATTGTTTTTGAACCGAATTTTAATTGTTGAATGATCATTTGTAACGAACCTTGGCTACTTCAACAATCTGTTCAGCAATGCGGTCTATTTCTTCAAAGGATAAAGAAATAGCGTATTTATCACGTAATTCGTCAATTAGATAATCTCCAATCAAATGCATCATTCGTCGTGTAATGTCAATTTTATTTTGCCAATCCACTTCGATTAGAGGTTTAATAATGTCATCGGCAGCAATAGCGATTTCACTCGACCAATCAATTAATTCGTTTTTGGCTTTCGTTTTTTCTTTTAATTCTTCGAGCGCAATTCCATAAAATGCTCTTGCAACTTCTCGTTCCTTTAAAACTTCAGGGATGTCGGAATCTGTTCTAAATAAAACTTTCTCTTGGATATCCTTCGCTTTATTGAGGTATTCCAATTCGTTAATACGCCCCTCTTCGTATTCTTGAATCGTTTCTTTTAACATTTGAGAAAACTTCTTATAGAAAGAAGGATCTTCCTCCATTTTCTCGGTTATATGCTTTGATGTTCTAGACGCAATTTTATCTGCTTTGGCAGCCGTTCCAATGGTTTTTTCAACTTCTTCTTGGAATGCATCCTTATCAAATATATTCACCAATTCGGTTATTGTTTCTACCCTTTCCGTCGTTACATGCGTGTCAATCAATTTCTGAATTTGACCTTCGTATTGCTTGTAATCAACGGCGTCTGAATA
>CANMFV010000183.1 GCA_947496835.1 Flavobacteriales bacterium
AATGGTTATTAGCGGTGCATATGTAGGTGTTCCTAACTATGCGAACTTAGCAAACCTGTCTGATGGTCAAATGTTTTATTCGATTTATTATGGTAAAGGAATGATGGGTGCGCATGGTTCACTTCTTTCTAAAAAAGAAATTTGGACGCTTATTCATTACGTACGTCAATTCCAAAATAAGGATTATGGCAAATATGATGCGAGCGGAAAACCTGTTATGTCTGCTGTAGTTTCTGATACAACAGCTGTTAAACCATAAACGATTAAGAAATGGAATTTCAAATAACCAAAAAAGCAAAAAATGTAACTTTCGGACTCATGGGAGTTGGACTGTTATTGACCATCGTCGGAGTGTTCATGAACATGGGCGATCATCATTTCTTAACACGTTTTCTAGCAAGTGGATTAATTAGTGGATTCTTCTTTTTCGCACTTGGATTAGGAGCATTATTCTTCCTATCACTTCAATACGCAACTGAAACAGGATGGTACGCATCTGTGAAAAGAGTCATTGAAGGAGTAGCAGGATTTATTCCTTATGGGATGGGTGTTTTAGGACTTGTCTTATTAGTAATTACCTTGAATCAAGGAGCGCACATCTATACATGGATGGATCCAAAAGTTGTAGCTCACGATGAAATCATCCAAGGAAAAACAGCTTATTTAAATCCAATCTTCTTTTGGATTAGAACAATCGTTTATTTTGCAACGTACATCATTTTCTTGCGTGGTTTCCAAAAGAGATCAGCAGAAGAGGATCGTATTGGAGGGACAGATCTTCACTTCCAGAACTACAAAAAAGGAGCGATGTTCCTAGTGTTCTTCGCAGTATTCAGTTCTACTTCATCTTGGGATTGGTTGATGTCAATTGACGTTCATTGGTTCTCTACACTTTACGGATGGTATACATTCGCAGGTATGTGGTGTTCAACAATGGTTGTATTAGTATTAACAACCTTGTATTTGAAGAAATTGGGTTACTTGCAAAAAGTAAATGACTCACACATACACGATTTAGGTAAATGGACATTTGCCACATCATTCTTATGGTCTTACTTATGGTTCTCTCAATTCATGTTGATCTGGTATGCGAATATCGGTGAAGAAGTAGCATACTACATGATACGTATTGAAAACTTTAAAGTATTGTATTTCTCTATGTTCGTCATCAACTTTGCTTTCCCAATGTTGATATTAATGTCAAGAGATGCCAAAAGAAATGCAGGAATTTTAACGTTTGTTGGAATGGTCATCTTAACTGGACACTGGTTAGATGTATACATCATGGTTTCAGCAGGAACATTAGGTGCGAATGCACGCATTGGAGCATTAGAGATTGGAATGGCTTTGTTGATGTTAGGATTCTTCGCCTATACGGTATTAAAAAACCTAACGAAATCACCTTTGACACCAGTCAACCATCCATTTTTGGATGAAAGTATTCACCACGAAATTTAATTTACAAACGATAAAATATCATGGAAAATAAATTAATAATTTTAGTTGTTGTCATTCTTGGAGCAATCGCAATTGCTCAGCTTGTACGTATTTATGAAATTTCGGCAAAATTAAGAAAGACATCTGAACATGAGATCAGCAACAGGGATAACAACCTGAATGGTAATATGATGCTTGGTTTTATGATCTTCTTGTTTGTTGGCTTCATTTACTTAATGGCAAAGTATGGTTGGACAGGAAGAGGAGTAGCTGCTTCAGTTGAAGGAAAAGAAACAGATTTTCTATTGAACTTGAATTTCGGTATTATTATTGCCATTTTCTTTTCAACGAACTTTCTATTGTTCTTTTTCACGTACAAGTATGTTAGAAAGCCTGGGGTAAAGGCATATTACTACCCACACAACAACAAATTGGAGATGATTTGGACAATCGTTCCAGCAATCGTCTTTGCGGTGATCATTATCCTTGGACTTCAAACTTGGAATGATTTAGTTGCACCTTCAAACAAAGAAGCGGTACGAATTGAGTTGTTTTCAAAGCAATTTGATTGGACAGCGCGTTATTCAGGTCTTGATAATACACTTGGAAAGTATGATTACAAATTAACAAGTGACAATAATGAATTGGCTCTTTTAACAACGAATACCATTGATACAGCATTAAGAATGATGTTTGATGGTCCGAATGGAATTAGTCAAATACAAAAATTGTTGAACAATCGTGATACCATTTTCAATGACTCGACTTCGAACAAACTGAGAAGTGATTTGTCTCGTAAAGAGCGCTTGTATCGTTTGGTAGCTCAAATGAAAGCGAATCATAATAAGAAATGGGATGCATCAGCATGGGATGATATCATTCAGAAAGACACCTTGGTTTTATGTAAAGGAGTTCAGTATGAAATTTCTCTTAGAGCAAAAGATGTGATTCACTCGGCTTTCTTTGTGCACATGCGTGCTCAAATGAATGCTGTACCAGGGATGCCAACGCGAATGAAATTCACACCTTCTTTGACAACAGAAGAAATGCGAAAATCAAAAAACAATCCGGCATTTAATTATACATTAATGTGTAATAAAATCTGTGGTGGTGCACATTACAAAATGAACATGATCGTTGTAGTGAAAGATAAAGCAGCATACAATGCTTGGATGGCTTCTAAAAAGAAAGAAACATTTAAAGCTAAATATTTTCCAGCTCCAGCAGCTGCCCCAGCAGCAACTGCAATGGTGGTGGATACAACAATGAAAAATTAAGTTTCGTATAATATTTTAAATCGACTAAAATGGCTTCAGTAACACACGAAGGACACGGACACGATCATCACGGTGATCAACATCACCACGAAGAGAATTTTATTTCTAAATACATCTTCTCTCAAGATCACAAAATGATTGGAAAGCAGTTTTTGATGACTGCAATTTTCATGGGATTGGTAGCAATGTTATTGTCTATCTTATTCCGTATTCAATTAGCTTGGCCTGGAGAGAGTTCAGATTTCTTAACTTTTTTCTTAGGTGAGAAATGGGCTCCAAATGGTGTGTTGAAAGAAGACATGTACCTTGGTTTAGTTACCATTCACGGTACAATCATGGTTTTCTTCTTGTTGACAGGAGGATTATCCGGAACCTTCTCAAACCTACTTATTCCCTTGCAATTAGGAGCAAGAGACATGGCTTCAGGATTCTTGAACATGTTATCTTACTGGTTCTTCTTCCTTTCTTCGATGTTGATGCTTGTATCTTTGTTCGTTGAATCGGGACCAGCAATGGCGGGATGGACGATTTATCCTCCTTTATCTGCATTACCACAAGCAGTATCAGGATCAGGTTTAGGAATGACATTATGGTTGTTCTCTATGACAATCTTTATTGCATCTTCATTGATTGGTTCATTGAACTACATCGTTACAGTAATCAACCTACGTACGCAAGGAATGAGCATGACAAGAATGCCATTGACAATCTGGGCCTTCTTTGTAACAGCGATTTTAGGGGTTCTTTCTTTCCCTGTATTATTATCTGCAGCATTGTTGTTGGTGATGGATAGAATGGCTGGAACATCTTTCTACTTATCAGATATTATTGTCGGAGGAGAAATGTTAGCCAACCATGGTGGATCACCGTTGTTGTACCAACACTTGTTCTGGTTCTTAGGTCACCCGGAAGTATACATTG
>CANMFV010000184.1 GCA_947496835.1 Flavobacteriales bacterium
CAAAGCTTAATCCCCTTGAAATACTCCCGTTTTTTGTGATTTCCTTTCCTCCAAAGAGTGTAACTTCGGAAGAATTCGCTTCTATTTTGAATAAGTCTCGTTCGCTTTGAGCGCGTCCTTGAAAAATGAGGCTCGTATCGCGTTTCATATACTGTTTGGTGAAATCAAAGGGCCAAACTTGGTAGTGAATCGTGAGTGAATCAGAGAATTCATTGAGTAAGCGAAATTTGGCGGACATAAAATCGATTTCAAATGTGTTCGATTTTAAGGTGTCTTTACCGTTTAAAACGACAAATGAACTCGGATAAATGCTGAGCGTATCAATGCGCGTCCACGCAGTGTTAAAACTTTTGTGAACGACCCGAGGGTTTCCTTGTTGAGCATGTGCTCCAACGGAAAAAAAACAAAACAGGAAGAAAGTCCAAAAGTAGTTCGGCATCATGCCTTACGAAGATAAGGTTGTTGGCTTGATTAACGTTCGAATTCCCAATAGATTGTTTTAGAAACGATTATTTTGTTGGGTCAATTACGATTGACTTTCAAGCTAAAAAATTCAACCCCTTAATTAATCAATGCGGTTAAATCCTGTATATGGACGAAGTGCTTCCGGAATAACGATGCCATTTTCGTCTTGGTGATTTTCCAACAATGCTGCAACGATTCTAGGAAGCGCAAGTGCGGATCCATTCAAGGTATGACACAGATGGGATTTTTTGTCCTCGTCTTTAAACCGCAATTTCAAACGATTCGCTTGGAAGGTATCGAAACGTGAAACAGAACTCACTTCCAACCATTTTTCTTGCGCAGCTGAATAAACTTCAAAATCGTAAGTCATAGCTGATGCAAAGCCCATATCTCCACCACACAAGCGTAGAATTCGGAATTGTAGTCCAAGTTTATCTAAAAGTCCTTTTACGTGTTCCATCATGTCTTCCAATGCTTGCGCGGTATTGGATGGATGTTCCACTCGTACTATTTCTACTTTATCAAACTGGTGAAGACGGTTTAACCCGCGTACATCTTTTCCGTATGATCCTGCTTCTCTTCTGAAACATGGGGTATATCCGCACATTTTGATAGAGAAATCTGGACCAGGTAAAAGGACGTCTCTGTAAATATTGGTTAATGGAACTTCTGCGGTAGGAATCATGTAAAAGTCATCCTCTTTCATGTAGTACATTTGTCCTTCTTTGTCTGGAAGTTGTCCTGTTCCAATTCCACTTGCTTCGTTGACCATCAACGGTGCTTGTATTTCTTCGTAGCCTAAATTACTTGCTTCTTCTAAAAAGAATTGAATCAAAGCGCGTTGTAATTTTGCTCCTTTTCCACGGTAAAATGGGAATCCAGCTCCAGTTACTTTCACGCCTAATTCAAAATCGATGAGGTTGTATTTTTTCGCTAAATCCCAGTGAGGCAATGCTTCAAATCCAAAATTTGGCGCTGATCCTTGTTCAAAAACCGTTTCGTTATCGTTTGCATCAAGTCCACTCGGCACAAGTTCGTTCGGAACATTTGGCAGGGTGTACAATAGTTTTGTGATTTCATCATCCAAGCGATCAACAGTTGATTTAAACGCGGCCTCTTTTACTTTGAGTCCAGCGGTACGTTCTTTCATGGACGCAGCTTCCGCTTGTTTCCCTGTTTTAAATAATTCTCCGATTGAACGAGCCAATTGGTTCATTTCAGCAGCGATGTTATCCATTTCTGTTTTTGCCGCACGCCATTCCTGGTCTTTGGATAGAATTTCATCAAGGGTAGATTCCGCTTGGATATTTCTTTTCAATAAACCTTTGACTAAAGCGTCCTTTTCGGCACGAATGCGTTGAATTTCTAACATAACAATGAATTTGCAAAAACAAAAGTAGTGAATTGAGGTGAAAATTCCGCTCAAATCCAAACAGGACAAAGAAAATAAGTCTGTAGGTTGTTAATAGTACCTTGTTCATTTCTCCTAAATCCAAGCCGTTTTCAGGACATGTATTTTACTAATTTTGACTATAATTGAATAAAATGCAGGTAAAAATCACCAATAAGTCCAAACACGACTTACCGAAGTATGAAACAACAGGTTCATCAGGCATGGATATTCGTGCGAATATTGAGGAAGTTGTGTCGTTAAAACCCTTACAACGGACACTCATCAAAACAGGATTGTTTTTGGAAATGGATCCATCGATTGAATGTCAAATTCGTCCACGTAGCGGATTGGCATTAAAAAAAGGATTAACCGTTTTGAATACACCGGGAACTGTTGATGCGGATTACCGTGGAGAAATTGGCGTGATTTTAATCAATTTGTCCGATGTAGAAGTGGCGATCGAAGATGGAGAGCGCATTGCTCAAATGGTGTTTTGTCCAATTCAAAAAGTAGTATTAGAAGAAGTCACGGAACTTACAGACTCAGCGCGCGGTGCTGGTGGATTTGGAAGTACGGGAGTAAAATAAGAGGAAATGAATGTAATTGTACCGATGGCTGGGAGAGGAAGCCGATTAAGACCTCACACATTGACTGTTCCAAAACCCTTGGTTCCTGTTGGAGGAAAACCAATTGTTCACCGCCTTGTTGAGGACATCGCACGCGTTTGTGCAGAAAAAATTGATGAAATTGCGTTTGTCGTTGGTGAGTTTGGTTCAGAAGTTGAACAAGAATTATTGGCCGTAGCGGAGAAATTGGGAGCAAAAGGATCCATTCATTACCAACATAAACCGTTGGGAACAGCTCACGCTGTATTGTGTGCTGCAGAAAAACTGACTGGACCTGTGGTCGTTGCTTTTGCTGATACTTTGTTCAAAGCAGACTTTAAAATCAGTTCGGAAGATGAAGGGATTTTGTGGGTGAAACAAATTGAAGATCCAAGTGCATTTGGAGTGATAAAAATGAATGAGCGGGACGAAATAATCGATTTCGTTGAGAAACCAAAAGAATTTGTATCGGATTTAGCGATGATTGGGATTTACTATTTCCGAGATGGTGAACGCTTACACAAAGAATTACAATACTTAATTGACAACGATGTCATTAAGAGTGGAGAATACCAGTTGCCAGATGCCCTACGCCGTTTAACCGAATCTGGCGTAATTTTCAAACCAGGTACTGTTTCGGAATGGTTGGATTGTGGAAACAAAGAGGTAACGGTCCATACCAATCAACGGGTGTTGGAATACGATCATGCCGCTGGAATTTCCATGCAGGATGAAAGTGTAGAATCCATCAATTCAGTGATTATTCCACCATGTTTTATTGGGAAAAACGTGAAAATTCACGCATCTGTTATCGGTCCACATGTTTCCATTGGCGCCAATTCGGTGATTGAAAATTCCATTATTCGCAATACAAACATTCAACAAAGTACGCACATCTCTAACGCGAATATTGCGGATTCAATGCTTGGCTCGAATGTTGTTTATAACGGACGATCAAAAGACCTGAGTTTGGGTGACTTTAGCACGACACATGAATAAAATCCTTTCTCTTTTTGCGTGTATTTTTCTGTTGGCGTCCTGCGCTGGACTAAAGAAAAAACAGACAATAGTGCACGATGCCACTTATATTCGTTCATTTCACGATGGTGTACGCTTAAAACTCAACGGACAAAATCAAGAAGCGATTGATAAGTTTAATGCGTGCCTTTTA
>CANMFV010000185.1 GCA_947496835.1 Flavobacteriales bacterium
CTTCATCTGTGTAATAGATGCCTTTTTCAGCGACATTCGCAATTCCTTCTGGACGCATGTGAGCAGAAATTTTCTCATAGTTTTCTTCAATGATCGAAACTTCCTCAAACGTTAACGGCGCACCGCCATCACCTTCTACACAACACGCACCTTTGCACGCGTTTAAATCACACACAAATTTCCGTTCGAATACTTCGGTGGAAATGATTTTATCCTCTATTTCAATAAGCATGTGGCAAATATAACGTCATTTCATTTTGTAGTTCAATAAAAAGAATGTATATTTGTATCACATTTATGAACGAATGCAGTGAGAGGGGACGAAAGTCCCCTCTTTTATTACAAGAAATGTTAGATAAAAAACACATATTAGAACTAATCGATGAACGCATTGCCGAATTGGACAATGGACTGTATGTCGTGGAATTGACAATCTCATCGAGTAATGTCATTAATGTTGAATTAGATAAAATCAAAGGCGGAGTATCTGTTAATGATTGTGTTTCTGTTTCCAGAAACATTGAGCACAATTTAGATAGAGAAAAGCAAGATTTTGAATTGCATGTTTCCTCTGCTGGCTTGGATAAGCCCATTCGTCACATCAATCAATACACAAAAAATATTGGACGTAGTTTCAAGGTGATAATGAATAGCGGTGAAAAGTATGAAGGTGAATTAATGAAATTAACCGATTTAAGCATCGTTATCAAACAAATTTCCCTCCAAAAATCAGAGGAGAAAAGAAGAAGAATACAAGTGGAAGAAATACTAGAGCTTCCCTTAACTGAAATAAAAGAGTCTAAAATTGTTATATCTTTTAAATAAACGCTATGAATAGTACGGAGCTAGTTGACTCGTTCTCGGAGTTTAAGGAATTAAAAAACATTGACAAGCAAACAATGCAACATGTCTTGGAAGATGTTTTCCGAGCAATGTTTAAGAAAAAGTTCAATACAGATGAACACATTGATATTATTGTAAATATTGACAAAGGTGATGTTCAAATTTTCTTGAATAAAGAAATTGTAGATGATGGAGAGGTTGAAGATCCAAATACGGAGATAGCTTATTCTGATGCAATTAAAATTGAACCAGATTTTGAAATTGGTGAAGAAGTAACAGAAGAGTTTAAATTTATTGATTTCGGTCGTCGTAATGTATTGTCCTTACGCCAAAACCTAATTTCTCGCATACTAGAATTAGAAAAAGATCACCTATACAAAATGTATAAAGAGCGTATTGGTGAAATTGTCACAGGTGAAGTTTACCAAGTTTGGAAAAAAGAAATTCTTGTCATGGACGATGACAATAACGAATTAATTTTACCGAAATCTGAACAAATTCCTTCTGATTTCTTTAAAAAAGGAGAGTCTGTAAGAGCTGTAGTGGCAAAGGTAGACATGAGAAACAGTACACCAGTAATCATTCTATCTCGTACAGCACCTGAATTCTTGGAGCGATTATTCGAGTTGGAAGTGCCAGAAGTTTTTGACGGCTTAATTACGATTAAGAAAATTGTGCGTGAGCCAGGAGAACGCGCGAAAGTTGCGGTTGAATCTTATGACGATAGAATTGATCCAGTTGGTGCATGTGTTGGTATGAAAGGTTCTCGTATCCACGGAATTGTACGTGAATTAAGAAATGAAAATATTGATGTCATTAACTATACAACGAATAACCAGTTGTTGATTCAAAGAGCCTTGTCTCCAGCGAAAGTGACCTCAATGGAAATTCTTGAAGAAGAAAAAAGAGTAAAAGTATACTTGAAACCAGACCAAGTGTCATTAGCTATCGGTAAAGGTGGTAACAATATTAAATTGGCTGGAAAATTAAGCGGTTACGAAATTGATGTATACCGTGATGGAGAAGTTGATGTAGAGGATGTTGATTTAGAGGAATTTGCAGATGAAATCGATAGTTGGATTATTGATGAATTGAAAGCAATTGGCTGTGATACAGCGAAATCTGTTTTGGAAATTGGCGTGGTTGATTTAGTATCACGTACGGATCTTGAAAAAGAAACGATTGAGGAAGTATTCCGAATTTTACAAGCAGAATTTGAATAAATTAATTCCACTTACAGAAGCGTAAAAGGATAAATATGGCGGGAAAACCGATTCGATTAGGAAAAGCAGCAGGAGAACTCAATGTTGGACTACCAACGTTAGTGGAGTTCTTAGAGTCTAAAGGAATTAAAATTGATTCCAATCCAAACACGCGTTTGGAGCAGGAACATTTTGCACTTTTATGTCAAGAATTTGCAGCTGATCAATCTATGAAAGAGCAGTCAAAGGCTTCTTCTCGTAGAGAAAAACGTGAGTCTGTCACGCTGAGCGATAAGCCAGCAGACGCACCAAAAACGACTGATTCATTTGAGGATGAAGATGAAGGTGATGCCATCAATTTGGAGGAAATTAAACGTCAAGTTTTTGCGACTGAAAAACCAGTTGTTCTTGCTCCCGAAGAACCAAAAGCTCCTGAAGTAATCAAGGAAATCGATCATACACCAGAGATTACTCCGGTGGAAAGTAATCACGTAAATGTGATTGGAAAAATTGATCTTTCTGCGATTAATCAACGAACCAGACCCGACAAAAGAAAAGAAGAGCCAGCTCCAAAAGTAAAACCTACTCAAGCCCAAGCTCCGGTAGCTGCTCCAAAAACGGAGACAAAACCGAAAGAATCAATTGCTCAACCGAAAGTGGAGCAAAAACCTACAGCTGCACCGGAAATTGAAACGATCCGTTTCGAACGCCAAGTATTAAGTGGACCAACTGTTTTAGGTAAAATTGAATTGCCGGTTGAAAGACCAAGGAATCCAGTTGCTTCCTCGAATGATGACGCTAAAAGAAAGCGTAAACGCATCAAGAAAGTAGAAACAATAACACCGACTGCAACGCCAGGCGCAAACAATAGACCAGGTGGAAATAACCGTCCAGGCGGAAATAGTCCATCAAACGCGGGTAAAGGTCCTAGAGCTGATAAACCAGAAATTTCAGCTACGGATATTCAAAAAGAAATCAAGGATACGTTAGCGAGACTATCTAATCAAGGGGGTAAATCAAAAGCGTCCAAAAATAGAAGATTAAAAAGAGATAACTTCCAACAACGTCGCCAAGAAGAAATGGCTGCCGCTGAATTAGAAGATAAAATCTTGAAATTAACGGAATTTGTTACCGTTTCTGAATTAGCATCCATGATGAGCGTACAACCAACACAAGTAATCTCTGTGTGTATGTCTTTGGGAATCTTTGCTTCCATAAACCAACGTCTAGATGCGGAAACAATCCACATCGTTGCGGATGAATTTGGTTTTGAAACGCAATTTGTTAGTGCAGAAGTACAAGATGCAATTCAAACTGTTGAAGATAAACCGGAAGACTTAATTAATCGTCCACCAATTATTACCGTAATGGGTCACGTAGACCACGGTAAAACATCGTTGCTCGATAGAATTCGTAATGCAAATGTAACGGATGGTGAAGCTGGTGGAATCACACAGCACATTGGAGCTTACTATGTGACGTTAAAAGATGGTCGAAAAATGACCTTCTTAGATACACCAGGGCATGAGGCGTTTACTGCCATGCGTGCACGTGGTGCACAAGTAACTGATGTGGCTATTA
>CANMFV010000186.1 GCA_947496835.1 Flavobacteriales bacterium
AGATTTCCCGCCCATGTTTCCATTTTCTTCATTCATGAAAAACACGACTCTTAAGGTGTGTTTCGGTTTGTAGTTGAGTTCTTTTAGAATACGCAATGCTTCTAAACAATGAATGACACCAGCACCATCGTCGTGTGCGCCTTCCCCTGCATCCCAAGAGTCTAAATGTCCGCCAAAAACAATGATTTCTTCCGGTTTCTCGCTACCACGAATCTCAGCAATGACATTATATGAAGTTGCATCTGGAAAAACACGGCAATCCATTTCAAAAATAAAGCGAACGGTTCCTTTTGCTAGAGCAGCAGATAAAGCGCTTGCATCCGCTGTTGCTAAAGCTCCGGCAGGAATGCGTTCAACAGAATCTTCGTAATGCATGGATCCGGTGTGTGGATGCACATCCTCTGGAAGTCCAAGCGAGCGAATAATCACTGCTTTTGCACCAAGTTTCCCTGCTTCTACAGCTCCATTTCCACGAATCGCATAACAGGCACCGTACGCTTTGAATGTTTGAATTTGTGTCGCATCCATTGCTTGGTTTAAAAAGACAATTTTGCCTTTAATCTTGGATGCTTTTGCTTTTTTTAGTTCGTCAATTGTTTTGAATTCAATGACTTCACCTTCCATCGTTCCATTTGTTCCAATCGAACCACCTAAAGCAAGTAAGTGAACTTTGGTCAATTGTCCGTCAGAAGTTCGAAACCAAGCACTTTCCTTTGTTCCTCTTTCCCAATGTGGGACTTTAATTTCCTGAAGGTATACACGATCGAATCCATAGGTATTCATCTTTGCTTGACTCCATTCCACCGCCATTTGTGCTTCCGTTGAGCCGCTTAATCTTGGTCCAACGTCTTTGCACAATTGTCTCAAGTTTTCATAGGATTGACCGCGAAGTAAGGCTTCATCGTAAATGGAACGAATCATCAAGGAATCTTGTCCAAAAAGAACAGTGCTCCATGAAAGAATACAAGCGGAAAGTAGGTGTTTCATCTTTGAATTTTGCCATAAAAATAACCAAAATCCATGGGAATCATTTGACCTTGTAAAATCTCGCGCTTTCCGTGACTCAGTCAGGCGAGATTCTTTGTATCTTTGCTCACAAAAAATATGTAGAATGGCTTTAAAATGTGGAATTGTCGGCTTGCCGAATGTTGGAAAATCAACTTTATTTAACTGTTTATCAAATGCAAAGGCGCAATCGGCGAATTTCCCTTTTTGTACCATTGAACCAAATGTAGGAACGACATCTGTTCCAGATCCTCGTTTGGAGAAATTAGAAACCTTGGTAAATCCAGAGCGTGTAGTACCAACAACGATGGAAATTGTTGATATCGCTGGACTCGTAAAAGGTGCATCGAAAGGTGAGGGATTAGGAAATCAGTTCTTAGCAAACATCCGCGAAACAGATGCAATTTTACATGTACTTCGTTGTTTTGACGATGGAAACATCATCCATGTGGATGGAAGTGTGAATCCAATTCGTGACAAAGAAATCATTGACATCGAGTTGCAATTGAAGGACTTGGATTCAGTTGAAAAAAAGATCCAAAGTTTGGCTCGTGTGATCAAATCTGGAGATAAAGATGCGGTGAAAGAAAATGAATTAGCGCACAAAATCAAAGAAGGATTGGAGCAAGGTCGTTCCATTCGTGGTTTGGACTTTACTCGAGAAGAATTTGACATTATCCATACATTCAATTTGATTACTTCTAAACCAGTGATGTATGTGTGTAATGTGGACGAAGATTCTGTGAATACCGGAAACGCACACGTAGAAGCGGTTAAAGCTGCTGTTGCAAGTGAAAATGCGGAAGTAATGATCATTGGAGCGAAAATCGAAGCTGATATTACAGAATTGGAGACATACGAAGAACGTCAAATGTTCCTTGATGAACTAGGACTTGAAGAGCCGGGAGTGAACCGTTTAATTCGTCAAGCATACCACTTGTTGAATTTGCAAACGTATTTTACTGCAGGAGTAAAAGAAGTTCGCGCTTGGACCATTCGTAAAGGAATGACAGCGCCACAGGCAGCTGGTGTTATTCACAGTGATTTCGAAAAAGGATTCATACGTGCCGAAGTAATGAAATACAATGACTTCATTACGTTTGGTTCTGAAAGCGCGGTGAAAGAAGCCGGTAAATTTAAAGTAGAAGGAAAAGAATATGTTGTAGAGGATGGAGATGTCATGCACTTCCGTTTCAACGTATAAAAAATATAGAACGAATGATTGCAGCAAATAATCCAGCATTACGCTCTTGGATTTCCGTTCCGGAAGGATCAGATTTCCCGATTCAAAACTTGCCATTTGGTGTGATGAAGGCAAATGGAAGTGTTCCATGTGTTTCAACGCGCATCGGTGATACAGTCATTGACATCGCTCAACTTTTTGAAATGGGACAATTGCATGTGGATGGATTCAATGCGAGTGATTTTCAACAAGAATTCTTGAATCCAATGATGAAAAAGGGAAAAGAAGCAACACGCAACTTGCGACAAGCGCTTTCGGATCTTTTTTCAATGGATAACCAAACAGCAAATGAAAATACGGAGCTTCGTAAAGCATTGATTCCATTGTCAGAAGTGGAGATGTGTATGCCTGTTCAAATTGGCGATTACACCGATTTTTACTCAAGCAAAGAACACGCAACAAACGTTGGAATCATGTTTCGTGACCCAGCAAACGCTTTGTTACCAAACTGGTTATGGATTCCTGTTGGGTACCACGGACGTTCGTCCTCAGTAATTATTTCTGGACAAGACATTCATCGTCCAAAAGGACAAATCAAACCAGACGACAACGAGCCGCCAATTTTTGCAGCATCGCGTCAAGTGGATTTCGAATTAGAGATGGGATTCATTACCTACGATGGAAAACCGTTAGGTGATTCTATTTCTACAAATGAAGCTGAAGACTATATATTTGGAATGTGCTTATTCAACGATTGGTCTGCACGTGATATTCAGAAATGGGAATATGTTCCACTTGGACCATTCTTAGCGAAGAACTTTGCTTCGTCTATTTCTTGTTGGATTGTTACCTTGGATGCCTTGCAACCGTTTGCAGTGGAATCACCTGAACAAGACCCAGCTGTACTTTCGTATTTGAAGTTCGAAGGAATGAAATCCTACGACATTCACTTACAAGTTGGCATGACTCCGGAAAATGCAAGGGAAAAAATCATTTCTAACTCGAATTTCAAATACATGTACTGGAACATGTCGCAACAATTAGCACACCATACAGTGAACGGATGCAATGTGCGTTGTGGAGATTTAATGGGTTCCGGAACCATTTCTGGATCTACGCCTGATTCTTTCGGTTCCATGTTGGAATTAGCGTGGAAAGGAACGAAACCACTTTCCATGAATGATGGTACAGAAAGACGATTCATTCAAGACGGTGACACTGTTACGATGCGAGGATTCTGTCAAAATGCTGAAGTTCGAATCGGATTCGGCGAAGTGAAAGCGAAAATTTTACCCGCGAAATAAATGCAACCATACGACTCCGAGCATATCGATCTTGAATTAGAACGCATTGAAATATTAAATGCGTTCAAAGGTTTATTGAGAGCCATGAAAGACCGAAGTCGCGAGG
>CANMFV010000187.1 GCA_947496835.1 Flavobacteriales bacterium
GTACAATTGACCTGTTTTCTCCTCGAAACGACGGATTAATAACATGTCTTTGTACCATTTAATGTACGTTTCTTTGGAAAATTTAGGCTTTCCTGTAGATTTAGTAGCAGTGCTTGCTTTTTTTGCGCTTGTTGTAGCTTTTACTGGCATAATACGTCCGTTATTTTCGGTCACAAATATAAGAATGAATTTGAATATAATTACAAATTGTCATTTTTACACTAAGTGAATTCTAGTTAGGATGAATAATTTGGTTTTTCAACTATCTTGTCTACAAAAAAGATGCTGCTATAATTCTTCGGTTTTCTTCTTTGTTGTTGAATGATAAATCAAATAAATACCTGTCAAAACAAATGGAATACTCAATAATTGTCCCGTATTGAGCGTCAATTGAAAATCCCTTGCTGTTTGACCAATTTTCACAAATTCAATGAAGAATCGGGAACCAAAAATCATGATCAGAAAAGAACCGAAAATGAATCCTTGTTGCTTCCATTTTTCTTTTTTCCAATACAAGAATAAGAGAATGAAAAAGGCGATCAAGTAACAAATCGCTTCATACAATTGTGCCGGGTGTCTCGGAGTTGGATCGAACATGTGCAATTGGTCATTCCAATAGTTTTGAAATTTAAAGGCCCATGGAACATTTGTTGGATCTCCAACCATTTCATGATTCACTAAATTTCCAAGGCGAATAAAGGTTGCACCTATGGCTACCGGTGCTGAAATTCGATCGAGCATCCATAAAAAGGGACGTTTCACTATTTTTTGGGAGTAATACCAAAGGGAAAGGAGTATGGTAATCGCAGCTCCGTGACTAGCTAATCCACCTTCCCAGATTTTAAAAATGTCCGCAGGATGGGATAAATATCCGCGATCGACAACAACACCGTTCTGAACTACATCAAACAAAGGACCATAGAAAAATACGTGTCCTAGTCGTGCACCGATAACCGTTGCAGGAATCATAAACCAAACGAGTTTATCCAAAAGCTCATCGCTAATTTGTTCTTTTTTGAACATGCGTTTCACCACGAAATAACCGAGAATGAGTCCAGTTACAAATAATAATCCATAGAGGTTTGGCGTTCGCCAACCATCAATAATTTCCGAATCAACGGTCCAGTTAATAGCTAAAATCACTTGTCTTTATTTGAAAGTTCAATCAAAGATAATGGTTTTTCAGGATTGTGTTTAAAGGGAAGTTTATTTGATCGTCCTTTTTTGAAAATTCGATTGCTATTCTCAATTCCTTTGCGTTGTTCTTTTTGCACATCTTCGGGTAAATGGATTGTTTCCGAGCATTCAGATGAACAGCAATTATCCATTTTCGTCTTGCAAGAATCACATTGAATGAAAAGTAAATGACAAGCGTCGTTCACACAATTGGTATGTGTATCAGCTGGTTCTCCACATTGGTGGCAAACAGCAATGATGTCATCGGAGATTCGTTCCCCACGGCGCTCATCAAACACGAAGTTTTTCCCAATGAATTTGTTTTCAATTCCTTGTTCTTTTGCGTCGTTTGCATATTTGATAATTCCACCTTCTAATTGATGAACATTGCTAAATCCGCGATGTTTGAACCATGCGGATGCTTTTTCGCAACGCACACCACCTGTGCAATACATGACGATGTTTTTATCCTCATTGCCTTTCAGGTAGGTTTCTTCGATGTATGGAAGTGATTCTCTAAATGTATCCACATCCGGAAGAATGGCTCCTTTGAAGTGTCCAACTTCTGATTCGTAGTGGTTACGGAAATCGATGAGAATGGTGTCTGGTTTTTCCGTTAATTCGTTGAATTCTTGTGCATTCAAGTGCTTTCCTTTGTTGGTCACATCGAATGTTTTGTCCTCCAATCCATCTGCAAGGATTTTGTCACGCACTTTAATTTTTAACTTCAAAAAGGGGAACTCTGCTTCGGAATCATCCACAGCGAAGTTTAAGCGAACACCATCCAAAAAATCAATGCCGTATAATTCTTCTCTAAATTGACTGAGTTTTTCTTTTGGAACAGCGATTTGCGCATTGATTCCTTCGCGTGCGACATAGGTTCGTCCCACGACTTCTAATTTCGACCACATTAAGAACAGGTGATCTCTGAATAAGTGAGGATTTTCAATTTTCGCATATTGATAAAAGGAAATGGTAATGAATTCATGTCCCACTTCGCGTAAATGCGCTTCTAGTTCCTCCTTATTTAATGTATTCCACAGTTGCATGCTATGTTGAATTAAATAATGAATACGGCAAAGATAAGGAAATGGGATGTCTGAAAAAAATGACGAAAGTCATTAAATGGAGAAATGGGAACCGATGTACAACAAATTTTTAGTTGAAAAACCAAGTATTTGGATTAATCTCGTTCTTTTACCAGGTAAATTTTTCGAATTTCACCTTCCCATGTGTGAACCTTCCCGTCTAATCTTGTTTGATCGTCGGACAATTGAAAGGTGAAGAAATTGGTGATGTTATTGGCATCCATTTGATACGTCAAGATGGAACCATCAAATTTTACCCTGTGGAAATTCGGCTCCCAATTCAGTTGTGAATTATGCAGGGAAATAAAAAGAGAATCGTTTTTGTGAGTCAATTCCAATGTGTCGACATAATCCACATCACTTTCAATCCAGTTAACAGACCAAAGTCCAGAAATTACTGGGATGGGTTGTTTAATGGAAGACGAAAGAACGACAATCAATCCAAAAAACAAACTGAAGCGAAGGAGGAAAGTCACACTTTACACAGCGACATTGTGTTCACGCAAGGCATCGTTCAAGGAAGTTTTTAAGTCCGTGGATGCTTTGCGTTGACCAATGATTAAGGCACAAGGCACTTGGTATGATCCAGCCGGAAATTCTTTTGTGTATGTTCCTGGAATAACAACGCTTCGTTCTGGTACATATCCGCGGTGTTCGATGGGTTCTGGACCAGTTACATCAATAATTTTAGTGGATTTTGTCAGAACGACATTCGCTCCAAGAACTGCTTGTTTTCCAACGCGAACGCCTTCCACCACAATGCAACGAGATCCGATAAACGCATCATCTTCGATGATCACTGGAGCAGCTTGTAATGGTTCCAATACGCCACCGATTCCAACGCCACCGCTTAAGTGTACATTTTTACCGACCTGCGCACAACTTCCAACCGTTGCCCAAGTGTCCACCATGGTACCTGAGTCTACGTACGCACCAATGTTGATGTACGATGGCATCATGATCACGCCCGGTGCAACAAAAGCTCCATAACGTGCAATTGCATGGGGAACAACGCGTACGCCTAATTCTTTGTAATTGCGTTTTAAAGCCATTTTATCGTGAAACTCGAATGGACCCACCTCGATGGTTTCCATTTGACGAATCGGAAAGTACATGACAACGGCTTTTTTAATCCATTCGTTGACAATCCATTCACCATTTTCTCCTGGTTCAGCAACACGCAACAAACCTTTGTCTAAATCTTCAATAACCGTTTCAATTGCTTGAATGGTTTCTTTTTCCTTCAATAATTCACGGTTATCCCATGCTGCTTCAATTTGTTGTCTCATGTTGTAAGTTTGATGTTTTTGGAATGAAAATA
>CANMFV010000188.1 GCA_947496835.1 Flavobacteriales bacterium
ACTCTTTACGCAAATCTTTATATACACTTCCTTGTACAATTGGAAACAATGCTTGTTCATATCCGTATTTTGGCTCGGTTGCATCCATTGCTTCAAAACAACGCTTCAACCAACGGTGCGTCATATCCATTGATCTTTTTGCATAATTGTATTCACATGGATAAGGTGTGCACTCATCGAAAGCCATGATTATATCCGCACCAATAGAACGTTGGATTTCAATCGCTCGCTCAGGTGTGAAAAAATGATAACTTCCATCGAGGTGAGATTGAAACTTAACCCCTTCCTCAATGATTTTCCTTCTTCCAGACAGTGAATATACTTGATAACCTCCGCTGTCTGTTAACATAGGTCGTTCCCAACCAATAAATTGGTGCAAACCACCGGCAGCCTCTAGAACGTCAATTCCTGGACGTAAAAATAAGTGATAGGTATTCCCTAAAATAATTTGAGCATTAATGTCATCACGTAATTCTTGTTGGTGGACACCTTTTACCGAACCGACCGTTCCAACAGGCATAAATATTGGAGTTTCAATGGTTCCGTGTTCCGTATGAAGCAGACCAGTGCGTGCTTTTGAGTCAGGATTTTGCGTTAGAAGATCAAAGTGCATAAAAATGTTGAAAAATAACTGCAACAAAGATACGCGTATTTGATTTGAGAATTCATCTTTGTACTGAAGTTATCATATGAAGTTTATACCTACGTTTGAAATTAGTTTTTTTACCATCACATTCTTGGCACTCGTTGCAGTGGTGATTGTACAAATACTGTATGTTTTGTTTATCTACAGCAAACTCGCATTCCATAAAATAAAACCAATTGATGATCATCAAAATTGGATGCCGATTAGTGTAATCATAGCGGCGCGAAATGAATCAGACAACCTATACGAAAATTTACCTGCTATCTTAAGCCAAGATTATCCCGCATACGAAGTGATTGTTGTAAATAATCAATCGATTGATGACAGTGGTTGGATTCTAACTGCATACGCGCAACAATTTCCGAATTTACGGGTTGTTGAATTAAGTAAAAACAGACACCTTAGACCAGGAAAAAAACTCCCTATCACTCTTGCTATTAAAGCTGCTAAATATGAACATTTCGTTCTAACTGATGCTGACTGTAAACCAGTGAATGACCAATGGATCAAACAAATGGCTAGTCAATACACCAGCTCAAAACAAATCGTAATTGGCTATGCACCGTTCCTAAAAAACAAAGGTTTTTTGAATCGATTAATTCGCTTTGATACAGCCTGGATTGGAGTTAATTATTTTTCTATGGCATTAGCGAAATTACCGTATATGGGTGTTGGAAGAAATTTAGCATACACCAAAAGTGTCTTTCATTCTGTCAATGGATTCAAGTCTCATTATTCCGTTACAATGGGTGATGATGTACTTTTTATTCAAGAAGCGGCAAAGAAATCCAACTATTCCATTCAACTAAATCCAGATTCATTCTGCTACTCTCAAGCTCCCACTACATGGACAAGATGGATGACTCAAAAGACGCGTCATTACGCTACATCAGGAAAATACCGCTTTATTAAGAAACTCTTGTTAGGAATATATCCTGCGTCCCTGATTTTGATGTGGGTATCTTTTATTACTTTGCTGTTTAGTAAAGATTTCTTTTTGCTGAGTAGCAGTATTTTTGGATTTACTTTACTTTTAAAATGGTGGTTGCAAGGTCGTTGCCTATCTCTTTTAAAAGAAAAAAGTTTTATTCGCTTTTTACCTTTTTGGGATTTATTATATGCCTTGTTGATGCCTATTTTGTTTTACATATCAGAACGACAAAAGTACTATAGATGGTAGAGAACGAACATTTATCGGATAAAGCAAAACATGACCTTGTGTTGGTTGAAGCAGCCCGCAAAGGTAATCAAGCTGCATATGCCGGTTTAATGGATCGATACCGTGATTCAATTTTCTTCATGATGTTGAAAATGGTTAAGAATTCTGACGATGCTGACGACTTAACGATTGAAGCATTCGGAAAAGCCTTTAGCCGACTTGATCAATATTCTCCGAGTTTCGCTTTTAGTACATGGCTGTTCAAAATCGCATCTAATAATTGCATTGACTTTATTCGTAAAAAACGAATTGAAGTGACATCAATTGATAAAGGCATGATGACTGATGATGGTAATCGATTACGTATCGATGCGCGTTCTACAGGTTTAAATCCGGAAGAAACCATCATTCACGGACAACGAATCATTCACATGCGTTTACTAGTGAGTAAACTTAAGCCTAAATACAGAGAACTTGTCGAAAAACGGTATTTCGAGGAATTAAGTTACGAGGAAATTGCAGAGGAAATGAACCTACCCCTTGGAACCGTGAAAGCACAACTTTTCCGCGCAAGAGATTTTCTTGCAGCAATGATCGACAAAACAAAAGACACCATATAAGAACCGTGGATATAATTACAAAATACTTCCCTGAATTAAGTCCCGTTCAACTTCAACAATTTGCTCAACTGGAAGAACTATATTCGTTCTGGAATGCGCAGATTAATGTAATTTCTAGAAAGGATACAGAAAACTTTTATACGCATCATGTCCTGCATTCACTCGGGATTGCTAAAGTATGTAACTTCAAGCATGGGTCATCCATTCTTGACATCGGAACTGGCGGTGGATTTCCAGGGATTCCTTTGGCAATTTTATTCCCTGAAACTTCCTTTGTATTAGTTGATTCTATTGGTAAAAAAATCAAAGTTGTAAACGAAGTTGCTCAAGCACTTGGACTTACTAATGTCACCGCGCATCATGCAAGAGCAGAAGAAATTAAAGGTGATTTTGATTTCATTGTTAGCCGAGCGGTAACTCAAATGCCCATATTCTTGAAATGGGTCCAAGGCAAAGTGAAAAAGAAATCGGAACACGACTTAGTGAACGGAATCCTTTACTTAAAAGGTGGCGATTTGAGTGAAGAAATGAAACCTGTAAAACACTTACATAGAGAGTTTTTACTATCTGACATCTATGACGAACCCTTTTTCGAGACGAAAAAAGTCATTTACGTTAAACTAAGATAAAACGGGAGGGAACTCTAGTGTGAAAAGTGGAATTGGCACAGAAAACAATTGTTCTGTATCCATATTTTGAAACGTATAAAATCCACTCATACGTCCAATTGGCATCCAAAATTCGCAACCGCTTACGTATTCAAACCGATCTCCCGCTTGAATAATTGGTTGTTCCCCAATTACACCTGGACCATCAACATGTTGTATGCCATAAATCAAGTGTTCTATCATCCAATGACGGTGTAATAATTGAATCGAGTTACTCCCTTTGTTTTCAATGAATATTCCGTAGTTAAAGAAATATTGGCTGTCATCAGGATTCGACAAGTCCTCACGAAACCATGTTTTAACACGTATATCAACAGTGGAAATGATTTTATTTCTCATAATGCCAACTTCTAACTAAAAAATAGAACAATGATAAAAATGACCAACAATTAACTTTTATTTCTGTATCAAGCAATTAGAATACGCCTTGATCGCACGTTTTTCTCCAAAAGAATCTACTAATTC
>CANMFV010000189.1 GCA_947496835.1 Flavobacteriales bacterium
ATGCAGAAAGCACTGATTTGTCTAAATTATCTCCAACAGAAACCCAAGTTGTTCCGTTGGTACTGATCAACATTTCTTGCAAGTCATTGAAACGTGCGCCGTACTGATTAAATTGCAAAGAGATTTGATTTGTACCACCAAGTGTAGCAACATCAATTGGTGTTGCAGTTGTCATCGTGTAAACAACATTCAATGCTTGAGTAGCAGCTTGTGCATCACCATTTACTAATTCAGCATAGTTTCCGCCTGAAGTAGAATTGATTCCTGCTGCTGATGCCCACCAACCTTCAGAAGTGTTGTTAATGTTCCATCCAAAATCGATTCCAGTTTGACCGTTATTGTCTACTGTCCAGTTTGCTGGAGTAGAAAAATCATCCGACCAAATGGTTACACCTAAGGCTTTTTCATTTGATGCAATCGATCCAGCGTGAATTGGCGCTTTTACCAAATCTTGGAACGTTGCTAGTTTAGGTGCTTTTTGAGCATTCGCTATCACAGAAGAAGCTAATACGACAGCAGAGAGTAAAACTTTTTTCATTTTTTATGGGTTTTTCTTGTTACCAAATATACGAACTATTTCTTATCCTTCAAAAAAGGCAGTTGAATACGTAAGTTTTGAATATCAGACTTTGAAAGCGTAACTGTATGAACTGATTCTTGGTCATTTAATTCAACTACTGTTTCGCCGAGTCCGTTATAGATTGCTGAAGAACCTGAATACGTTAGATTATTTCCATCAATTCCTATTCGATTTACGCCGATCGTATAGCATTGGTTTTCAATTGCACGAGCTTGTAGTAACGTTTTCCAGTGAAATGCACGTTTAGCAGGCCAATTCGCAACATACAAGAGTACATCGTAAGCTGCTTCTCCGGATGCTTCAATGCGATTGCGTATCAGTTCAGGGAAGCGTAAATCATAACAAATCTGTAAATTCAATTTCCAACCTTTGAAGTCAAGGATTGTCTCGGTAGTACCTTCCGTGAAAACCTTGTCCTCTCCTCCGAGTCCAAATGAACGTCTTTTGTCGTAATGTGATATTTTCGATGACGGCTCTACAAACACACCACGATTGAAAAAATGCTGATTTTCACGAACCATGAAAGAAGTATAGATTGCTGCATTTAATTTTATCGCCCAGTTCCTTAAAACTGAAAGTGCATCATTTTTGGTCCATTCTTCAGCAAGATTGGTATTCATCGAGAAACCCGTGTGAAACATTTCCGGTAAGATTATGACATCGGTTTCTGGAAGATTTTGAAGTAAGCGCTCAATGGCTGCATAATTAGCAGAGATATCCTCCCAAATTTGGTCGAATTGAACAAGTGTTATTCTTAAATCGTACATAATCTTTCGGCAGCTTTACTTAGCGTTTCATTATCTTTTGCAAAACAAAAACGAATCAATTTACGATCTGCGGCATTCGCATTAAATACAGAAAGCGGAATACTCGCTACGCCATATTCTTTGGTCAACCTGATGGCAAAATCCACGTCAGATTCATTGGATATATTTTCATATGAAGCAACTTGAAAATAAGACCCCTCTGAGGGTAATAATTGAAAACGGCTTTTACTTAATAATGATTGAAAGAAGTCGCGTTTTTCTTGATAAAAAGGACCTAGTTCATACAAGTTTTTTTCAGGCAAATAAGCCGCCAAAGTTGCTTGAGCATGGCTATTTACACAAAACACCAAGAACTGATGTACTTTTTGAATCTCTGTCATTAACAACGGTGGAGCGACTAAATACCCGATTTTCCAACCTGTTATATGGAATGTTTTTCCAAAAGAAGAAACGATAATTGCTCGTTCCCTTAATCCGTCTATTTGATGTGCAGAAATATGCTTTTTTTCAAAAGTGATAAATTCATATACTTCATCAGAAAGGACATAAAGATTTGGGAATTCATGCAAAAGCGTTTGCAATTCAAGGAAATCATTCATGTCCCACATGCGTCCACTTGGATTATGTGGATTGTTCGTTATGATTAAGCGCGTATTCGAATTTACGGAAGCACGAATTCGCTCCCAATCTGGCAAGAAATCATCTGTTAATGGAATTCTCACTGCTTTCGCATTTGAGAGGATAACTGGGCTCTCGTAGCAATCGTAACTTGGATCCAAGATTATTACTTCTTCCCCTGAATGAACGAGGGCTTGAATCGTTGCAAAAATCGCTTGAGTAGCCCCGGCAGTAATCAAAACATCGTTTTCTTGAATTTCTCGGTTATAATGTTCTTTAACCTTAACTGAAATTTCCTGACGAAGTTTGGGTAATCCAGCCATTAGAGCATACTGATGAACATTTAAAGATGCTTGTTCTTTAAATATGCTCAATAAACGTTCATCCACCGGAAAATTTGGAAATCCCTGAGAAAGATTATATGCATTGTGTTCAATCGCCAAGGACGACATGACAGAGAATATAGTTGTTCCTACGTGGGGTAATTTAGATTTCACTTTGAGAAGATCACTACACTTACAATACAGTGAATTTTAGGTTAGTTGAATCTTGAGTCCGGATTACTTGTTATCCCCTGTAGAGATGTTCAAGCTTTTCACCATAAATTCTGTGCGACGATTCAATTGATTGTCATTATTAGAACAATTAGATCTAATAATTCCTTCGCATGGACAATTTACTTTTAGGCTAGATTCACCATACCCTTTAAATGCAATACGTTCCGGATTAGAAATTCGTGCCTTGATATAATTAGCAGCTGAAAGTGCTCTTCGATTTGACAAATCAAGGTTATAAATACTTGGTCCACGGCAATCTGTATGTGATCCGAGTTCCAATTCAACCTTTTCATGTTTATTCATGAAAACCACCACTTTGTCTAGTTCAATAATTGCATCAGCTCGTAAATCTGCTTTATCAAAATCGTAATAGATTGTTTTCAAACCTAACAATTCATTTATCACCAAATCATTCTTAAGCGGTGATAGACTTAAATCTACTAAACTCCCAACATTTATTTCGCTTGAATCGGTTGGCGTAAATACAAATGAAACCTCTTTTGATATGTAACCATCTTTTTCCAACGAAACTGTTAATTTCCTTGATTTTCCTATAGATAAACTATCCATTTTCTGTAAGAAATGGCCATATTTATCTGTTGTTCCTTGGAATAAAATAAGTCCAGTTGAATCATCTACAATTTTCAATTTTACATCCGATAAATCCAACATGGTTTCGTTGTCCTTTACGACGTATGATAAATTTACATCAACAAACAGGTCTATGAAGCGGAATTCATAAATGTCATCCGTTGCTCCATTTGTTGCGCGGTTTGATGTGATATAACCGGCCTTATCATCCACAAACATGATGGCAAGATCATCAAATTTAGAATTGAATTTTTCGCCTAAATTCTTCACTTCCATATTATCCAAAACAAAAAGATCGTATCCCCCTAATGTATTGAATGCATTGGATGAAAAATATACTTTATCATTCATGACATAAGGAAAACAATCATGTCCGGCAGAGTTCACGTTACGCACCAATTCTTTTTCTCCGAATTTGTTTCCATCAAAGCTAGCACGGTAAA